>JAXHUC010000089.1:0-27587 GCA_034189805.1 Cyanobacteriota bacterium | reverse complement strand
ATCAACGTGTCAGGCAGCTAGCAAAACAATCTCATCGTGTATCACTATCTAGAATAGTTGAAATTACGGAGATTCAACGATAAATTCCTGACAAAAATCGCAGTATATTTCGCGATATTTCTGCAAAAGCCGTTTTAGAGCTTGCCAAAATTTACGGAGATGCTTGCTTGGTGAATGCAAGATCGAATTTCTCGATCGGGCGAAAATCCCGGAATTGGGACCCGAACGACCTCCGCTAGTCCTCAAAACGCGATCGTCCAATCCGGGTAACTTGCCCACTTTTGGTGGTGTTTTTTCGATTCTCGGTTCCTTCTTCACAGACGGGTTCGATGAGGCTATGGTATACACAACGTTCTAAACCGAAACTGTGTAGATAGGAAAGTTGGTGAAGTACTTCTTTTTGTCAGAGGGCTGGGCAGTCGATCGCGTCTGGGGTTCCCAAGGACTCTGGAATGCTAATGCTTGGCGGCGACCTCCTCAAATCGAGCAGACGAATTTTTGCACGATCGATCGAGATGAAATCTTATGGCTTTACTGCGTTGAAGAAGCCGTACTCATGGTCGAAGTCAAACCCATTCACTCAGAAGCTTCAGCCCCCGAGACGATCGGTCAAGTGGTTCTCAAACGCCTCATGAGTGCCGAACAAGCACTTGAAAAGTTGATAGCATCAAATGCTGTCTGTCAATTAAATCGTATAGAAAATTAACAAAGTAAGGGAAATATTTTAAATAATTGGGGAAAAGTGCCCACAAGCTTGCAATATAACCTCACAATCGATACACTTTTTAAAATAATCTTCATAGTTTCCAACGCTTTAATCGATAGCGACGGTCTCAACCCGACATCGAGTTGATGTGTCTGGCTATCTACGAAAAGAAACTTTGCCGCCCATCGGTCGGTAGAAGCTTGCAGAAAGTCAATTTGTATTGATTTTTCCCAAGTCAAAATCTCCAGACAAAAACTGGAGAACGTCAAAGATAAGCACGGGTATCGATTGCGATCGTTCTATCTCGATCGAGAACCCAAAGTTAAGCTGATTGAGTTTAAACTCAAATGATGAAGTCATTTTTTCAACGTTGAGGATAAATCTCACGAAGCGCGATCGCGTTTCGATATCGTCGGCCTTTGTCGGCACTCGAACGCTCGCATATCAAAAAAAAAGCGTTGAGCAAAGCGTAATAGAGGAGGAGCGTAGTCAATGGGACTACCTTGGTATCGCGTACACACAGTTGTCCTGAACGATCCGGGACGATTGATAGCTGTACACCTAATGCACACTGCCCTCGTGGCAGGTTGGGCCGGCTCTATGGCCCTTTACGAACTAGCAATTTTCGATCCTAGCGATCCCATCCTCAACCCCATGTGGCGGCAAGGGATGTTCGTGATGCCCTTCATGGCTCGCTTGGGCGTAACTAGTTCTTGGGGAGGTTGGAGCGTCACGGGAGAGACAGGTGTCGATCCCGGCTACTGGTCGTTAGAAGGAGTAGCCATCGCTCACATCGTCCTGTCCGGACTGTTATTCCTGGCTGCTGTTTGGCACTGGGTTTACTGGGATTTGGAAGTCTTCCGCGATCCCCGTACGGGAGAACCGGCTTTGGACTTGCCGAAGATTTTCGGCATTCACTTGTTCCTTTCGGGTCTTCTGTGCTTCGGTTTCGGAGCCTTCCACCTTACAGGTGTCTGGGGTCCGGGAATGTGGGTTTCCGATCCTTACGGTTTGACCGGAAGCGTTCAACCCGTCGCGCCAGCTTGGGGGCCTGAAGGTTTCAATCCCTTCGAGCCTGGTGGGATCGTCTCACACCACATTGCCGCAGGTGTTGTCGGCATTATTGCCGGTCTGTTCCACCTGACCGTGCGTCCCCCCGAACGCCTGTATCGTGCCCTGCGCATGGGAAACATCGAAACCGTACTCTCGAGCAGTATTGCAGCAGTTTTCTTCGCGGCTTTCGTAGTTGCGGGAACCATGTGGTACGGCTGCGCGGCTACACCCATCGAACTGTTCGGACCCACCCGCTATCAGTGGGATAGTGGTTACTTCCAAGAAGAAATCCAGCGTCGCGTCCAATCGAATTTGGCAAGCGGAGCCACGGAATCCGAAGCTTGGTCGCAAATTCCCGAGAAATTGGCATTTTACGACTACGTGGGTAATAGCCCCGCAAAGGGCGGTTTGTTCCGGACCGGTCAGATGGACTCTGGCGACGGGATCGCCGAAACTTGGCTGGGTCACCCCGTATTTACCGATGCTGATGGTCGCGAACTGACCGTGCGTCGGATGCCGAACTTCTTTGAAACGTTCCCGGTTATCTTAACCGACCGAGATGGTATCGTTCGGGCCGATATTCCTTTCCGTCGAGCTGAATCGCGCTATAGCTTCGAGCAAACTGGCGTGACGGTCAGCTTCTACGGTGGCGAACTTGACGGTCAAAGCTATACCAATCCGGCCGACGTGAAGAAGTACGCCCGTAAAGCTCAGTTGGGCGAACCCTTCGATTTCGATCGGGAAACCTTAAACTCTGACGGAGTGTTCCGCACCAGTCCTCGCGGTTGGTTTACCTTCGGACACGCCTGTTTTGCCTTGCTGTTCTTCTTCGGTCACATTTGGCACGGGTCTCGGACGCTGTTCCGCGACGTGTTTGCTGGAATCGACCCCGAACTCGACGAAGAGCAAGTCGAATTTGGTTTCTTCCAAAAAGTGGGCGACAAGTCCACCCGCAAACAGGAAGTCTAATCGCGCCGACTTTCACATGAATGGGGTCTAACTTTAACGGTTAGACCCTTCTGTTGCTAGACTAGTAAATACTTCTAAAGCGAGGAAATTTAAAAGATGGAAAGTCTCGTTTACATTCTAATTCTTGCCCTAGCCCTCGGCGTTCTCTTTTTCGCGATCGCCTTCCGGGAAACACCTACCATTGGGAAGTAACAAATCCGAGCCGGGAGCGCATGTCGGTCATTTATTGCCCGATCGCCCTCTACAACTGAAATCGTAAGAGGCTCAGCCAGACGTGCAGCAGGACAAAATCTGCGCGTCTGTTCTCATTTTTTAGTATCTTGGGTTTGACGATCGAAGTTTTGTCGTTGAAGTGACGAGCAATGCGCTTGTTGAAAAGATCGAAGCCAACCTGACAAATTGACTTTATTTTAACCTCACTTTAATCATCCAATCATGCACTGTCCCTTTTGCCAACATACAGACAGTCGAGTGCTCGAATCTAGAGCGGCCGAAGGCGGTCAAAGCGTTCGGCGACGCAGGCAATGCTTGGGGTGCCATCGTCGTTTCACCACCTACGAACGCATCGAATTCGTCCCGATTACCGTCCTCAAACGAGACGATCGGCGAGAATCCTTTGCCCGATCGAAATTATTGCGAGGACTGGTTCGCGCCTGCGAAAAAACCGGGGTACTGCCCACTCAACTCGAGGCGATCGTCGATGCGATCGAAGCCGAACTACAGCAGCGAACCACCAAAGAAGTCACCTCTCACGAAATCGGCGAATTGGTGCTCGAGCGCCTGGCTCCTTTGAATGAAGTCGCCTACATTCGCTTTGCCTCGGTCTACCGTAAATTTCAAGGCATTCGAGATTTTGTCGAAACCTTGCATCAATTGCGAGAGAATCAGTCGGACACTTTATTTGAATTCGAGAGTGAATTCGATCGAGATCTACCCGACGAATATCCCACACATCCCTCCTGGATCGCTCGCTCTTAAAATCGCGCTACAGATGGTTGCGATCGCGATCTCGGGGAGCCGTGAAGCCAGAAACAAATTAATAAAGTGCGCGCAGCAAAACGTTCGATCGAAATTTTATAGTCATTCAGTCTATAGATTAAATTAAGGATCTCAAAGGTTGGGGTAAAATGTATAATTAGTATCTCTTGGTGCGATGCTGCGCTCGCGTCGGTCGTACATCGCATTGTAAATGTAAGCACAGTAACCATTACCAAAGCAATTACCAATCCACTCACCCATCCCAACCCCCCTGCCATCCCAGGATAGACAACATCCATTCACAGGAGGCCCAGTAAAGATACCCAATACTAGGAAACACACGCATGGTCAATCAGAACACACTTACTAGAGACGTTGGTTTTACTCACGAAGATTTTGCTGCCCTACTCGACAAATACGACTATCACTTCAGTCCTGGTGATGTGGTAGCGGGCACGGTATTCAGTATCGAACCCAGGGGCGCTCTGATTGACATCGGGGCAAAAACTGCGGCCTACATTCCCTTACAGGAAATGTCGATCAACCGGGTTGATGCTCCCGAAGAAGTTTTACAGTCGAACGAAACTCGAGAATTTTTCATCCTGACCGATGAAAACGAAGACGGTCAGCTCACCCTCTCTATTCGCCGCATCGAGTATATGAGAGCGTGGGAGCGAGTTCGGCAGCTTCAAGCAGAAGATGCCACCGTTCACTCGGGAGTCTTTGCTACCAACCGAGGGGGTGCTCTCGTTCGGATCGAAGGTCTGCGCGGGTTTATCCCCGGTTCTCACATCAGCACTCGCAAGCCGAAAGAAGATTTGGTTGGGGAAGACTTACCCTTAAAGTTTTTGGAAGTCGATGAAGAGCGCAATCGCCTCGTCCTCAGCCACCGACGGGCGCTCGTCGAACATAAGATGAACGGCTTGCAAGTCGGCGAAGTTGTCGTCGGTACGGTGCGCGGCATCAAGCCCTACGGTGCGTTTATCGATATCGGTGGCGTGAGCGGTCTGCTACACATTTCCGAAATCTCCCACGACCACATCGATACGCCCCATAGCGTGTTTAACGTTAACGACCAGCTCAAGGTGATGATTATCGACCTCGATGCCGAGCGCGGTCGGATTTCTCTGTCTACCAAGCAGCTCGAACCCGAACCGGGCGATATGGTGAAGAATCCCCAGCTCGTCTACGATAAAGCTGAGGAAATGGCGGCCAAGTTCCGGGAGCAAATGCTGGCGAACCAGCAAGGCGACAACGGAGAAGTTGAGAACGAAGATTTTGCTCTAGAAGAGGAAGAAATTCCAGACGCTAGCGAATAAGAATCGCAATTTTTATCGAAACGACCGCTCGACTTTGGGGAATACCAAGCGAGCGGTTTTTTGTTGGCGGATTCTTGGATTAGAGGTTCTTGATATGAGATGGTTAGATCGAACAACTCTATTGCTTTTAGGAGTTTCTGATTTTGGTCGCAATTCGCATTCGGGATGTTGTTTTCTCCGATATCCAAGCTATCATTTTTGATAAAGACGGAACCCTAGAAGATTCGCAAACCTTTCTGAGGAACTTGGGACAGAAGCGATCGCGCTTGGTAGACGCACAAATTCCCGGTGCGGGAGAGTCGATGCTGATTGCTTACGGGATTGAGGGGGAACGGCTCGACCCGGCAGGACTGCTGGCGGTCGGGAGTCGGCACGAAAACGAGATCGCCGCTGCGGCTTATATCGCCGAAACCGGTCGCGGTTGGCTCGAATCTTTAGAAACTGCTCGAAACGCCTTTAAAGAAGCCGATCGCATTCTCAAAGATACTGATGCTGTGCCTTCCCCGTTATTCGTCGGTTCTTTGGAAGTTATCGAGCAACTGTGGAAAGCAGGTTTGAAGCTGGGGATTCTCTCGGCCGATACGACCGCACGAGTGCAGCGATTTATCGATCACTATCAACTCGATCGCTATATCCAGATGGGGATGGGGGTCGATCGGGGTCCGAGCAAACCCGATCCCTCGCTATTTCTGCAAGCGTGCCAGTCATTAGATGTGCCACCGGAACGCGCGTTGATGGTGGGCGATTCTCCCCTCGATATCGACATGGCGCGCAATGCCGGGGCCGCTGGATGTATTGGGATTTGTTGGGGACGACCGGAAGCGGCACATTTAGAAGCCGCAGATGTGGTGATTTCGCAACTCGATGAAATTAAAATTGAGGCGTAAGGCTTTAGTCTTTCAAGTTAGCTTTATTTTATTTTTTCATAAAAATAGATGGCATTTTATATCATCATCATCAAAATAGATGAGTCGATAGATAAAGTGGTTTATGCTTTTTGTCCCAACAAACAAGAAATGGGTAAACTAGAAATCACTAAGAAAAATGGAACGATCGAAATTTTGAAACCACTTGAAATTCAAAATTCGCAAGCCTTATTTAAACGAGCGGCGGCAAAAGTATACAAGCACTGGAAGAATAACGAGTTTCCACCACGAACGGCATGGGAATCATAAAGCCATCTTTTTGTACAAAAGTGTTAAATCTACTCATTCCCACCCCGTTGCTGTTCCAAATCGTAGATTACCTTTTCGAGATACCAATCTTCTGGCATTCCCGGATAGTAATATTTCGCCCGATCGATGAGCCGTTCGGCAATGCCCCAATGCCCGCCCACTAAAAGGAGAAGACGCTGGCGCAAAGGATTGGAATTCACTTCGGCAGCTTTAGTTTGCGGGGCAGCAGACTGAATTTTCTTCAGACTGTCGAGAGCATTTTGATAGTTTTTCCAGTCTTCTTTTTCAAAAAAGTACGTTGCGGCATTTTGATAATCATCGATCGCCCCTTCCATATCCTCCATCCGCGCCCGTGCCATCCCGCGATGGTAGTATGCGTTGGCATCTTCGGCATCAATTTCTAGGGCTTGGGTATAATCGTCGATCGCCGCAGAATAGTTGCCCATTTCCCGGTAGGCATCGCCCCGCGCCACCAACAATATGGCATCTTTGGGTTCGATCGCCATCGCCCGGTTAAAATCCGATGCCGCACCGCCCCAATCCCCCAGTCCCATCCGCAGTTTGCCACGATTGCGATAGGCGATCGCATCTTCTGGATTGAGGCGCAGTGCCCGGTTAAAATCGGAAATTGCCCCCCGCGAGTCTCCCATTTTGCTGCGGACGATGCCCCGACAGCAGTAGGCATTCGCATCGTTTTCATCGAGTTCGATCGCCCAATCTAACTCTCGCATCGCCCCTCGACAGTCTCCCATTTCCGCTTTCGTCAAAATTTGGGCGTAAATTTCATTGGAGGAGAGGAGTGGTGCGGGTCGAGGTGGCGCTGTTGGCAGGGGTTGAAGTGGTTTCGGTTGAAGCTGTTGCGCCCGTTCCAAACACCGACGGCAGTTATCCGCATCTTTTTGCGCCAAATACAATTCTCCCGCCTTTTTGAAAGCAGCGATCGCCCCGTGGAGGTTGCCCTGTTTGCGGAGTACCATCCCCCGCAGGTTGTAAGCTGGGGCGTATTTTTCATCGCGGGCGATGGCGCGATCCACATCCTCCAGCGCGCCGGGCAAGTTTTTCAGCGTCAGCCGCACCAAAGCCCGAGCATAGTAAGCACCGAGACTTTCCGGGTTGAATTCCAGGGCGCGAGTGTAATCGGAAACGGCATCGTGGAGTTTGCCCGTATCGAAGTACGCCAGTCCCCGTTGGTAGTAGGCATCGGCAAAATAGGGGCTGAGTTGGATCGCTTCGGTGAAGTCGGCGATCGCCCCGGAATAGTCTTTTTGGCGAGCTTTTTCTACGCCTCGATCGTACAACTGTTTTTCGATTGCCATATGAATTCCCCATCGCGCAACAGCCTGTTATTTGCGATTATAGACCCAGGGTTTGAGTGTTAGCCGAGGGCGAATCGCATCGGGGTGGGTGGGCAGTTTATCTGGTGGGGGTTGCACTTTTATAAGAGCGATCTCACTGCCCACCCTACAAATTTTTCGATCGTACTATAACTGGGATATCACAAAATTTCAGATCGGTATCCATGAGGTACTCGAGGAGTTGGTATTAGATGGCAAACCTAAAACATCTCGCCATATTGAAACAGGGAGTGGCTGCTTGGAATCAGTATAGGAAAGTTGGCTTCAGCTTCAGAGAAGTCAACCTTCAAGGAGTTAATTTTCAGGAGGCCAATCTCCAAGGAGTCAACCTTAAAGGGGCTAACCTTCAGAGAGCCAATCTCCAAGGAGTCAACCTTAAAGGAGCCAACCTTAAAGAAGCCAACCTTCAGAGAGCCAACCTTAAAGAAGCTGACCTTCAGAGAGCCAACCTTCAAGAAGCTGACCTTCAAGGAGCCAACCTCTGGGCAGCCAATCTCCAAAGAGCCAACCTTAAAGAAGCCAACCTTCAAGATCTTAACTTCCGAAGATTCAATATCGAAGAAGCCAACCTTCAGGGAGCCAATCTCCAAAGAGCCAATCTTCAGGGAGCCAATCTCCAAAGAGCCAATCTTCAGGGAGCCAATCTCCAAAAAGCCAATCTTCAGGGAGCCAATCTCCAAAAAGCCAATCTTCAGGAAGCCAATCTTCAGGAAGCCAATCTCCAAGGAGTCAATCTTCAGGAAGCCAATCTTCAGGAAGCCAATCTTCAGGAAGCCAATCTCCAAGGAGCTAACCTCGGTGGAACTAAAATCAATTCAGCAACCCAGCTCGCTTCCAAATGGCACTTAGTCTGGCAAATTCAGAATTTTGGCGCTCAGAATCGAGACCTCAGAGGAGCTGACCTCAGAGGAGCTGACCTTCGTGGAATTGACTTCCGAAAAACCGATCTTAGAGGAGCTGATCTCAGAGGAGCTGACCTTCGTGGAATTGACTTTTCTGGAGTAAATCTTCGAGAAATCAAAATTGATTCAGCAACCCAACTCGCTCCCAAATGGCGTTTAGTCTGGCGAATTCTCAATCAGGGTCGTCGGCATCTAAACTCCAAAAAAGCCGATTTTCGGGAAGTTGACTTTCAGGGAGCCGACCTTCGTGGAGTCGATTTTCAACACGTCAACCTAAGTGGGGCGAATTTGAGAGCCACGAATCTGAGTGGAGCAAATTTCTACATGGCGAACCTCAGCAGAGCCGACCTCAGAGTCGCGGACTTGGGCGGAGCGAACTTAAATGACGCTCAACTCAATCGCGCGAACCTCAGCAGAGCTCATTTGAAACAAACGAAAGCTCTCGAAGCTGACTTCACTCAGGCAATCTTCACAGGAGCCTGCATTGAAGATTGGAATATTAATAGCAAAACACAGCTTGCGGGAGCTGTGTGTGACTATATTTATTTAAAAAGTCACAAGCAAAAACGTCGTCCTCACAGTAGCCAATTTGCTCCTGGTGACTTCGCCAAACTCTTTCAAATCGTTGCGGAAACTCTCGATCTTGTTTTTACTAACGGCATTGAATGGTCGGCATTTCTCGCTGCCTTCCAACAACTCCAGCAGGAAGTACAAAGCGACGAACTCACCGTTCAAGCGATCGAAAAGAAATCTGGTGGCGCGTTTGTGATTCGAGTCGAAGTTCCCGCAGACTCTAACAAAGCTGAGATTGAGAAGTATCTCAAGCGAGAATACAACTTAAGGCTGAAAGTCATGGAGCAAGAGTACCGAGCTAAACTTCAAGCCAAAAACGAACACATCATCCGCTATCGCCAGAACAGTGCAAACATGACTGAAATTGTTAAACTGCTAGCTAACAGACCGATTCATGTAGAGACAAACGCTGTGGCAAATAATCATTCAGACAATCTCGATTTCCAAGGAGCTAATATTCCCGGAGGCGTTGCGGCTAAAAACTACGGTAATATGGTCGAAACTCAACACAACTACGCCCCAGAGCAAAAGCAAAATCTTGCCGAAGCTGCTGCCGAAATTCAGCAACTCCTAAATGTTCTCGATCGCTCCTATCCAGCAGATCTACCTACCGATACTCAAGCTGAAATCGAAGTTGCTGTCAAAGGGATTTCCAAAGATCCCGCTCTCAAAAAACGGGTGGTTGCCGCACTCAAGGAAGGAGGTATGAAAGCCCTCGAAACTTTTACCGACAGTCCCTACGTTAGTATTCTTGTCGCAGCATACAAAGGCTGGCATAAAGGGTAGCTGCTGCTCTAGGATAGGGAACATCACTACATCCCCAAACCAACGCTCCTAAGGTCCCTGTGTGTAGATATAATAAACGAATCTTTATCAATATTTGCCCGTGGGATTTATGGTTCAAACATCCCTCTCTCCCCAAACGCTCTATCCCGATTCTGACGGTAAACTGATGGCCGACAATACGGAGCAGTATGAGTGGATCGTCCGTTTGGTTACCAATCTCAAGCATTTACTCAAAGATGAAGTTGCATTTGTTGCCGGAGATTTACTGTGGTATCCGGTAGAAGTCGAGGAACCCCCCACACCCCGACAAGCGCCCGATGCAATGGTGGCTTTGGGTCGTCCTTCGGGATATCGCGGGAGTTACAAGCAGTGGGAAGAAGATAATATTGCTCCCCAAGTGGTGTTTGAAATTCTTTCGCCGAGCAATACCCGTCGGGAAATGGGCGAAAAACAAAAGTTTTATGAAAACTACGGCGTATTAGAAGCCTATTACTACGACCCCCAACGCCAAGATTTCTGGGGCTTCGTTCGCGAAGAACCCGATGATATTTACACCTTGATTACCGCGTTGTATTTACCCTGGACATCGCCTTTGTTGCAGATTCATTTCGAGCTATTTGATGATGGGTTATCGGTGTTTTATCCCGATGGCAAACCGTTTACCGAACCTGAAACTGTTCTACTGGAGCGGGATCGGGCACAAATGGAACGAGATCGGGCATTGTTGAGGGAAGAACAAGCTCAAGCAGAACGCGATCGGGCTTTGTTGGCGGAAGAACAAGCACAAACCAAACTCAACCAAGCTCTAGCAAAACTTCAAGAGTTGGGAATTGACCCCGACACCCTCGAGACATGAGTTCTGCCTCGATGTGCATCTGGGTTCGATAATTTCGATTCGATAATGATGATGCGATCGATCGCTAGAATCTTAAGATAAATGATGTCATCGAGAACCGATCGCCGCTCGCCCTTTTCATGCCCAATCAATTACCTGCCGTCATTCTTCCCGGCTACCTCGCCAGCGCCACCGACTATTACTCACTTGCCGCCGAATTGCAACGGCTGGGCATTCCCACGGCGATCGTCCCGTTACGCAAGCGTAGTTGGCTGCCCACCTTTGGCGGTCGGTCGATCGTCCCGATTTTGCGCCCCCTGCACCAAACCCTACAGCAGGTGCGCCAGCAATACCACGTGGAGAAAGTCAATCTCATCGGACATTCGGCTGGGGGATGGATTTCCCGGATTTACCTCGGGGAAAAACCCTATTGCATCCACGGCGACGTGGCAGAAGACGCAGAAGGATTGTGGAACGGACATCCTCAAATTGACACCCTCGTTTGTTTGGGAACCCCGCACCTAAGTCAGGAACGGTGGACGCGCCGCAATCTCGATTTCGTCAATCAGAACTATCCCGGCGCGTTCTATCCCACCGTGCGCTACATTTGCGTGGCGGGTCGGGCGATCGAAGGGAGGCCGCGTCCGGGGAGTTGGCTGGCATACAACAGCTACAAGCTCACTTGCGGCACTGGAAATACCTGGGGAGACGGGATTACGCCGATCGAAGCGGCACACTTGCAGGGGGCGGAAAATATCACTTTAGAGGACGTGTGGCATTCTCCGCGATCGCCCGGACGCTGGTACGGTTCTCCGGATGCGATCTCCGAGTGGGCTTCTTTGTTGTAACGTCTGTTACGTATTTTCTTGGAAAAAAATCAAACTTCTTCTCAAAAACGATCGAGTTTTATCGTATTTTTTTAATTCTAATTTTTATTAAATATCGATCGAAGCTTTTTTTGATATTTTTGTCTGTATTTATATGGAAATCAAGTTGGAAAACTTTCCCATATGTAAAGCCGCGATAAAGAAACGAGATTTTATCAATAAAGATGATGAAACTGCTCCAAATTGCTTGCAAGCTCATTTTTGCCTTGATAGCATACTGACGAAAAGCGGTTAGGGCTGTAGCACATTATTTTTAATATCTTCTCGGATTCAATTTTTTGAATGGCGTTAGATTCCGATTGGCATATCTTTCTTGAGATTGAAAGACTGCCATTTCAACACCTCAACTCAAAATTGACCGAGGGACTACACGTCCTTTTATGTTGTTAAAACTTTCGACTTGAACGATCTTCGCAAATTGCGAGTGTTTTTGAGGGTGTCTACGTTTCAAGTCAATACTTTAATCCATTCACCCGAAACATCACTATGGCAATTATTACGGTTACCAGCCTCAACGACGATTCGATCGCTGGAGATGGGGAGATTACCCTGCGCGAAGCAATTGCAGCCCTCAACGCCAACGACGCAAGCGGCAATACCGACTTCAACGGCATTACATTCGACAACACCAACGACGAAATTCAGTTTGGGGGACTCACCGGAACCCTCACCCTAGATGGGCGAGAACTGGTCGTTACCGAAGAACTGACGGTTTCTGGAACGGGCGCAGAGAACCTGATTATCGATGCAGATGGGCGATCGCGGGTTATTAACGTCACCCAAAACGTCCCCCTCACCATCGAGGGACTGACGCTGACGGGAGGAATGCTTCTCAGCGGCAATGGCGGTGGCATTAATAGTGCCGGAGATGTTTTCCTCAGAGAGACCATCGTCTCTGGTAATACCGCAGACAACAGAGGTGGTGGCATTTTTAGCGAAGAAGAAGTTACCCTAATCGACTCCACCGTTTCCAATAACACCGCCAGCAAGCGAGGGGGTGGCGGTATTTTCAGCGATGAAGGAGCGATCCTCCTCAACTCCACAGTCTCTGACAATACGGCCAATAGTGGCGGTGGCATTCGCAGCCGAGAAGAAGTCATCCTCACCAACTCCACCGTTTCTAACAATCGAGTCAATAACAACGGTGGTGGTATTAAAAGTGCTGGAGAAGTCATTGCCACCAATTCCACCATCTCTGGCAACCAGGCGGGAACCGATGGTGGCGGCATTTTCAGTCGAGGCGGCGGGACGATCGCCAACTCCACGATTACCCAAAACATGGCCGATCGCGATGATAACGGTTCGGGCGATGGTGGCGGTATTTTTAGAGTCGGTGGCACATTTGCCATCCGCAACAGTATCGTTGCTGGAAATACCGATAACGGTGGCGAAGCGGTCGATGTCTCTGGGGACAACATCAACGGCAACGGTAACAATATCCTGGGAACGGCAACGGGGAACGGTTCCGGCAGTATCGGCACCGGATCGGATATCGTCCTGGATGCAGAGGAACTGACGATTACCGATGTCCTCGAGACGACTTTGGCAGACAATGGCGGCCCAACCCAAACCCACGCGATCGTTATCGGTTCTGTGGCGATCGATGCCTCCGGAACCAACGCCACCGCCAAAGACCAACGGGGTATCGATACCTTCGGAGTTCGCGACATCGGAGCCTTTGAATCCTTCTTCGAGGTCACCCCTCCGACTGTCGTCTCGATTACCCGAGAAGCACCCACCGAGGAAGATACCGATGCCGATGGTTTAGTCTTCCTCGTCACCTTCAGCGAAGACGTTCGCAATGTCGATGAGACCGACTTTGCCGTTAATGGTACGACCACCGCTACCGTCACCGAGGTGAACTCCACCAGCGACTCCACCTACGAAGTCACCGTATCTGGCGGAGACCTAGCTAGCTTCAACGGTACGGTGGGATTAGACTTGGCAGTCGGTCAGGATATTACCGACGAGATGGACAACGCTCTGGTTGCCGACGAACCCGCCATCGACCAAACCTACAGCTTGGAGAATACGCTGTTAGATGTCACCAAGAATTTCGACTCCGAATCGGTGGTTCTTGGCGGTAGCGGCTCTTTCTCCATTACCGTCAAAAACCTAGGTTCGTCGGCCGAAACCCTGCTGGTGGAAGATTTGGTCTCTGATAGCTTAACGGTTACCGGAGTCACTGGCGGAAGCGATGCAGATACCGATGGCAACGCGCAAACCGTCGAACGAGAGCTAACCTTGGCGGGTGGGGAAGAGTCCACCATCACCGTTGATTTCGACGTTCCCATTCCCGAGGATGCGGTCGTCTCCGCCTACACTGCCTTTTTCGGCAATACTGAAGAAGTCCCCGAATACACGGGAGCCTTAAGTGGATTTTGGGTCTACACCATTGAAGGGGCCGAAAAAGTCGGGAGCAAGGCTTGGGAATTCTCCGCCGAGGAAGTGACCGATCGGGCAGTGGTTTCAGATGAAGGTGGAACTGCATTTGAGAGTAACGATGCCACGTTAACCCTCTCCCTGGGTCAAGCCACTGTCGAACTCACCAATGGCGAGACGGCAACCCTCGAATACAACGAAACATCTTTCCGCCAATTCAACCCTTGGGGTGGCGGCGGCCGAGGGGGAGCCAACAACCACTCGAGTTTTACCTCAGAGAATCCCTTCGAGTTTGTCAGCGAACTCGCCTTCATCAGCGACCCCGAAGATGTGGCAATTCTCGAACAGATCGACGACCCCGAAACCCTGCTCGAGTTTATCGCCTCCCTCTCCGATTCCGGCGCGTTTGATGCCTCCCAATATCTGCCAGAGTCGAGTACTCTCGAATTTTTCGACCCGGAAACGGGAAATCGAGCCTCGTTACCGATCGCGGCAGCCACCATCGAAGTGGTCGATGAAGTCCCAGAACCGGGAGATGGATTTACGACGATCGACCTCATTCCCGATAATCCCAGTTTCCAAGCACAACTCGATCGTATCGATGCCAATAGCGGTCCGGTGGTCGTCCGCGTATCGGATACTTCCAGTACTACCCTCACGGATTTAGACCGGGAGTCCGCACCTGGGGAAAATCTGGTGGGGATCGAAATTGAGGAACTGCCTACCTTCACCTTCAACGGCGATAACCAGAAAAACGCAATCGATTTGTCGGGAATCTCTGTTTCGTTTATCGATGGCAATGGTGCTTTGGGCGATGGCACTCTGGTCGTTAATGCGGGTAACGGCAGCGATCGCATTCTCGCACCGAACGTTTTAGGGGATGCCAGTGAAACCGTCGTCAACGCCGGACAGGGTAAAGATACGATCGAGGGTGGTACTGGCAACGATCGACTATTGGGCGAAAACGGTCAAGATTTGATTGAAGGTGGCGCTGGCAACGACTCGATCGAAGGTGGCAACGGTCAAGACACAATGGATGGTGGCAGTGGAGATGACAATCTCGATGGAGGCACGAATAACGATTTAATTCGGGGAGATGACGGCGAAGATAGTATAACTGGAGGTCGCGGTCGCGACACGATTGAAGGTGGTGCTGACAGCGATACGATCTATGGTGGTCAAGGTCGGGATATTCTCGAGGGAAATACAGGCAACGATCTAATTTTTGGAGATGGGGGGCGCGATACGATTAATGGCGGTACGGGTGATGACGAAATTTTTGGCAATAACGGTGACGATCGACTCACCGGTGGAGAAGGTGCAGATATCCTCACCGGGGGTCGAGGAAACGATCGGTTTGATTACACCCTCCTTTCCGACTCCCTGTTAGACAGTTTCGATCGCATCACCGATTTCAACACGAATCGCGAGAAAATAGATGGTCCGAACGCCGTTGCCAAAGCCGATGTTGACCAACTTGGGGATGTGGGAACTCTCAATGAAGCCAATATTCAAGGTTTGTTAACCGTTGCCAACTTTGAAGCCAACACCGCCGCCACCTTTACAGCCGAGTCCGGTACGCGGACGTTTCTCGCCATTAACGATGGGGTTGACGGCTTCTCGACTGCCGATGATGCGATCGTCGAAATTACCGACTTCAGCGGGAATTTAAGCAATTTGACGATTATCTAGTGCCGCTATGCGGAATTAAAAATGCAAAATTAAAAATTAAAAATGCCCACTAAACATAGCTTTCACAGGTTGAAAGCTGGTTAGTTATTTTTGCCGCGCGGCACTAGTTTCAATGGCGGTTTCAACCGCTTTCCCAAACCTACATCCCCCGGTTCGAACACCGGGGTTTTGGCTCGCTCTCTTTCTAGATAAACTCGAATCCATATGCTACTGTGACACGTAAATCTGCGAATCTCTCGATATTTTTGTCGAACTCGTCAAATGGGAGCGTTTGCCAGCATTTACGTTCGTTGACCGACGTTTCTATCGAGGCGAGTATCGATCTGTCTCGCTTGATTTTGTGTATGGGTGAATGGCCAAACCCAGAAACGCTCGGTACAATTCCTAACTGAAAGAGTTTTTTCCAAAATGCAATCAACTATACGGTGCGGTCTGTTCGGAATTTTGGCGATCGGGGGGGCGATCGTCTATTCCTGGGGTTTCACACCAAATGCTTTGGCTCAGATTACCCCCGATCGCACCCTCGGTGGTGAAAGTTCTGTCATTACCCCTAACGTAGAGATCGAAGGCGCTATCCGGGATCTGATCGAAGGGGGTGCGACTCGAGGAGAGAACCTGTTTCACAGCTTTCAAGAGTTCAACGTTCTCGACGGACAGCGCGTTGATTTTGCCAATCCCATCGGCATCGAGAATATCCTCAGTCGAGTCACCGGAAGCAACCGTTCCGATATTTTGGGTGCGCTGGGAGTTCTCGGGGATGCCAATCTATTTTTAATTAACCCCAACGGGATTATCTTCGGGCCGAACGCCCAACTGAACGTGTCCGGTTCTTTTCTCGCCAGTTCCGCTGAGAGTTTGGTGTGGGGCAACGGCTTGGAGTTTAGCGCCGCGAACCCAGAAGCGCCGCCGTTACTCACGGTGAATATTACCCCCGGATTGCAATACGGAATCGATCGACCTCCGGCTGATATCGCCAACTCCGGTTCTTTGGTGGTGGGGCGGAATTTAACCCTCGCGGGCGGCAACCTCCATTTAAACGGTCAACTCCAAGCCGATGGCGACCTGAGATTGCTGGCAACCGAAACTCTGCGCGCCCGCGATAGCGCCACCGATGCGTTTGTGGCTTCTGCCGGTGGGAAGCTGGTACTTCAGGGCGATCGGGCGATCGATATTTCCGTTTTGAGTCGTCCCGAAAGCGGTTTCTTTTCTGGGGGAGATACGATTTTGCGATCGGGCGGATCGATCGCCGCAGATGCCCACTACACCGCTGGTGGCAGTTTTGGAATCGAGCAACTCGACGGCACTCCCGGCAGCTTTTTCGCCCTTGACGATCCGATCGTCCTCGCCGCAGAAAATGTCAGCATCGGCGATTACACCGGGGCTTCCCTCCACATTCTGGCAGGGGGCAGCGTGGAATTGGGCAACATCACCATCGATAGCGTGGGGGCAGATGAGACCACCATCAATCCCGGCAATGCTAACACCATCCCCGGCACGACGACCCCCTACAGCGCCCTGAGCGATGTTACTCTCTCCGATGGAACGACCGTCGTTAACGTCAGCGGCAACACCCAAGCCACCCTCGACGTTCGCGCCGGAATCGACTGGACGCAAACGCCTTTTACTGGCGTACCGGGAATTACTGCCCCGACGGATATTCCCGATGGTTCCGTGGATTTGGATACATCCACAACCGCAGATAGCAGCATCACCGCCGAGAGCATCACGATCGCCCAACCCGCAGGTCTGGTACTCCTCACCAACCAGTATCGACCTAATACGACTCGACCCGCCGGGACGATTCAGGTGGGAGGAATTAATGCCAGCAGCGAAATCGGTCCGGGCAGCGATATTATCCTCGACGCGCGGGGGGATATTTTTCTGCCCGTGGGTTCGA
Organism: Cyanobacteriota bacterium; assembly: GCA_034189805.1. Taxonomy (GTDB): domain Bacteria; phylum Cyanobacteriota; class Cyanobacteriia; order Cyanobacteriales; family Geitlerinemataceae; genus Zarconia. The sequence continues at coordinate 10,078 of JAXHUC010000089.1, read as the reverse complement.
CGATTTTTGCCGATGGTTTGGTGGGCGGCAACATTACCTTCCGCAGCGATACGGCCATTATTCAAGAAGCCGGAAACTTCGATATCGGCTTCGGTTCGGTTGGAAGCGTCACCTTCGGGGAAGGCACGGGCGGTAATATCAGCTATGCGGCCCCGACGGTTTTTCTGGGGGGCGATACCGTCTCGGTGCTGGTGGGTAACGGGCGAACGGGGAATATCAGCATTGAGGCCGACTCCTTCACCACCGGAAATTTTTCCTTCATTTCCACTCTAGTTGACGATCCCGGAACTGGGGATGCGGGGTCGATCGACGTTCGAGCGGATTCCGTCTTACTCAATACCACCGGACTGATTAGTCAAATTACCACGTTTCAGGGGGGAAATGCGGGTAAGGTGACGGTGAATGCCGGGGATCTGACCCTGGTTGAGGGGACGCAAATTGGTTCTCTGCTGTTTGGTGTCGGCAGTGCGGGGGATGTGACGGTGAATGCCGAATCCATTTCCCTCTCCGGTTTCGCAGATTTTGGCTTTTTCAATCCCAGCGCCATTATCAGTACCGTGGAATCGGGTGGGGAGGGAAATAGCGGCAACATCAACATTACCACCGGGTCTCTTTCGATTCGTAACGGGGCCCAGGTGCGCACGAGTTCTCAGGGAATAGGAAATGCCGGAAATATTAATCTGAGTGCCGATTCGATTTCCTTAGATGGTGCGGTGTTTGACGAGGCATTATTTGGCGATGACACTTTCCCCAGCGGCATTTTAAGCGAAGTCCGACCGGATGCCGTCGGGCAAGGAGGAACCATCGACATTACCACCCGCCAGCTTGCGGTGACGAACGGCGCGTTTATCAGTGCGAGTACCAACGGAATTGGAGATGCTGGCGGGATTCGGATTACCGCGACGGAATCGGCTTCCTTTGATGGCGACCCCGGCGCGCCCTTTTCCCCGAGTGGCATCTTTCTGGGAAGTCGTTCCCTAGCCACCGGACGGGGGGGAACCCTCAACATCGTCACCCCATCCCTCTCGGCAACCAACGGGGCGCAGTTAGAAGCACTCACCGAAAGTGGCGACGATGCTGGAAGTATTACCATTAATGCCGCCGATTCGGTGTTCCTCTCCGGGGAAGGCACGGGTTTATTTTCCAATACCGCCGAGGGGTCTGCGGGGAACGGCGGGGCGATCGCCCTGACGACGAGAAACCTCGATGTGGTGGATGGGGCGGCGATTAGTCCCAGTACTGCCGGGGCGGGAAATGGCGGTCAATTCAGCGCCGTTGCCGAGGAGATTCGGGTGGAGAACGGATCGCAAATCTTTGCCGGGTCTCCGGGGTCTGGGGATTCGGGGACGATCGAACTGCGCGGCGATCGCTTAACCGTTGCTGGCGAGTCGTTTATTTCCGTCACCAGCGAAAATGCCGGGGCGGCGGGAGATTTAGAAATTATCGTCCCGGAAATCCTCGTCGAACATGGCATCCTCGGGGCGGAAACCGTTGCGGGCAATCGCGGCAATATTTTCCTCGAGTCCGAAAACATCGAGTTGCGCCAAGGCGGTCTAATTACCACAGACGCAACCGGAACGGCGACGGGGGGCAACATCGACATCGACACCACCTTCTTAGTCGCCCTGGAGAACAGCGACATTACTGCCAACGCCCAACAGAGTTTTGGCGGACAGGTGGTTGTGAGTGCTGAAGGTATTTTCGGGACGGAGTTTCGCGATCGCCTCACCCCCGAAAGCGACATTACCGCCACTTCAGAACTGGGGGCGCAATTTAGCGGGACGGTGACGATTCTTACCCCCGATGTCGATGCCACCTCCGGGCTGGTGAGACTCGACAGCGAAACCACCGATCCCGCAGATCGGGTCGTGTCCGGTTGCGCGGCCGCTGAAGGCAGTTCCTTTACCGTTACCGGACGGGGAGGATTGCCCGAAGACCCCACCGCCACGATTCGCGGTCAGACGTTCTGGGAAGATTTGCGTACCGTTGCCCCAGAACTTCCCCCAGAAACGAGCGATAGGCGATCGAATCCCATATCAAACGGGTTGGCCGCCGAATCGAAGATCGTCGAAGCCACGGGATGGATCGTCCGCGACGATGGAAAGGTGGAATTAGTCGCCCAACAACCGCAACGGGGCGATCGGGCGTTCTCGATCGAGTGTCGGGATTTGTAAGGTTGGGAAATTTGGGGGAATTTGGCGATCGTTCTCATTGAAAACCCTACTCTTTCCCATTCCCCATTGGTGAAAGGTTAAGGCTGTATTCACTTTGTCAACTTCCCACCGTTCCCCACTCCCTGACGAAAATTTCCAAAATTGGAAAGACAGCATCTCGAAAGTTCGATAACCTGAAAGAGGTTATTCCTCGGGATTGCCAAAATTTCATCTCGATCGTCGGTGTATCTATTCGATCGAATCTACCCGATCGCCCTATCTGTCAAGATCGTCAAAACTCTCCATCGCGGCATTAAAGAGATGGAATGCTGCCGTTCTCAGTTTTCTAGGTTTTATGTCACGCCAGTACCGAACCCGACACCGCGCATTCCGTCTCCATCTGGGGAAGGTTTCGAGATTTTGCCAATGGATGTTCGCGCGATATACCCTGTGGGTGCGTCGAATATTTCTGCAACCGAACCTCCTGCACCCGCGATCGAAGTCTGACTCCAGACCGCCGAGATGGAGGAAGGTTCCGGCACTATTGCTTGCGAGTTTCCTGCTGACGCTCTTCATTGCCAGCCTCACCATCCCAGCAACGGCACGGCAGACCCCGGAAACCGCCAGCCTCGAGCTGACTCAGACCCCATCCCAACAACTGCAAGAGGGCAAAACTCTGTACCGAGCCGGACAGTTTGCCGAAGCCGCCCGTTTGTGGGAGGAAGCGGTGCGAACCTATGCCGCGCAAGAGCAAATCGAGTGGCAAGCTCAAACTCTCAATCACCTGTCTCTGGCTTACCAGCATTTGGGAGAACGATCGAAAGCGCGATCGGCGATTGAAACGAGTCTCGAACTGATTGGCGCGATGGCTCAACTCGAATCCCCCAGCGACGCACTTTTCGCCCAGGCTTTGAATACCCGAGGTCGGTTGGAACTCATCCAAGGACAGACTGAAGAAGCCCTGGCAAGCTGGCAGAAAGCCGAAGCCGCTTACGATCGCGCCGACGACGAAACCGGCCGCCTGGGCAGCCAACTCGGTCAAGCCCAAGCCCTGCAAGCCTTGGGACAATACCGACGGGCGAAAACCCTGCTCGAGCAGGTGAACGACAGCCTCCAGTCGCAACCGGATACCCTCCTCAAAGCCAGCAGCTTGCGCAGTTTGGGCATCGCCATGCAAACCATCGGCGATCCGGTGCGATCCAAAGAAATTCTCGAACAAAGTTGGGCGATCTCTTCAGCGCTCAACGCGAACGCCGATACCAGTGCCACCCTGTTGAGTATCGGCAACCTGGCTAAAGATTTCCGCCAGTACGATGTTGCCCTGCGATACTATCGAGAAGCCGTCAGCCTAGCGAGCGATCGACTCGTGCGAGTGCAAGGACAGCTCAACGAATTGAAAGTCTGGGTGGAGTTGTGCCGCGATTCGCAGGAGCAGTGTTCTCGCGAGGAAATTCCCGCCCTGGTTAGCGATCTCCAGATGGGGATAGAGGAGCTAACCCCCAGCCGACCGGCGATCTACGCGCGGGTCAATTTTGCCAACAGTGCGATCGAACTCCAAAATCGAGGGGCGATCGAAGTCGATTCTCAAGAAATTGCCGCTTCCCTGGCGCGAGCCACCGACGAGGCCCGCCAACTCGGCGACTTCAGAGCCGAAGCCTACGCTCTGACCTATTTAGGGAAACTCTACGACGAAAACCAACAAACTCGCGAAGCCCGCACCCTCACCGAACAAGCCCTGCAAATTTCCCAGAAGATCGATGCGGCCGATATTAGCGCCCGCGCCGCCGGACAACTCGGTCGCATCCTCAAACAACAAGGTCAAATTCCCGCAGCCAAGGCGGCTTATCAAAGTTCCTTCGATATTCTCCAAACCCTACGGGGTGACTTGATTGCTATTAATCCCGACGTACAGTTCGAGTTTAAAGAAAGTATCGAACCGATTTATCGAGAACTCGTCGGTCTCCTGTTGCAGCCGGGGGCGACACAAGCCGATCTCAAACAAGCGCGGGAAGTGATGGAAGCCTTGCAACTCGTCGAACTCGATAACTTTTTCGGCGACTCCTGCCTGGAAACCAAACCGGTGCTTCTCGATCGCATCGATCCCGAAGCGGCCGTGATTTATCCGATGATTTTGAGCGATCGCCTCGAAACGGTTTGGTCTCTGCCGGACGGCACGTTCGACCACCACGCCACCCCTTTGAAAGCGACGGAAGTTGAAGGCATCCTCGAGCAACTCTACTCCTCGCTCTACCCGGTATATCCCCGAGACGAACGATTGCGACTCTCGGAGGAAGTCTACAATTGGCTGATTCGACCAGCCGAAGCGGATTTGCAACGGAACGGCATCAAAACCCTGGTTTTCGTTCCCGATGGCTTCTTGCGCAATCTCCCCGTCTCCGCCCTCTACGACGGTCGGCAGTACGTTATCGAAAAGTACGGGGTCGCCCTCTCTCCAGGGTTGCAACTGTTTCCCGAAGGTCTCGGACGAGAGCGGCGCAATGCCCTGGCCGTGGGGCTGACGGAAGCTCGCCAAGGGTTCAATCCCCTGCCGGGAGTCAATACCGAAATGGCAGAAATTGCCTCGGAGTTGGAAGCGACGAAGATTTTGCTCGATGAAGAGTTTACCCGCGATCGATTTGAAACCGTTCTCGATAATCGATCGTTTCCGATCGTCCACATGGCCACCCACGGTCAGTTTAGTTCCAATCCCGAGGAAACCTTTTTGCTCACCTGGAACGATCGCATCAATGTGGGGGATTTCAATCGCATTTTTGAAAACAGCCGATTTGGCATTTCCGATCCGATCGAATTGTTGGTGATGAGTGCCTGCCAAACGGCCGCTGGGGACAACCGAGCCACTCTGGGACTGGCAGGATTTGCCTTGCGATCGGGCGCTCGCAGCACCGTGGCCAGTTTGTGGTCTGTCAGTGACGTGGCGACTGCGGATTTGATGCGCGAGTTCTACGCGCAGCTTGCCGAGTCCGAAACTCCAGTCACCAAGGCCGAAGCCCTACGCCAAGCCCAACTGTCTTTACTCGGCGATCCCCTACACGAACATCCCTATTTTTGGTCGGCTTTCGTGTTAGTCGGAAACTGGTTGTAACCCCATGTAATCTTTAAGGACTCTTCACACAAAATCCGCGATCGACCTCACAGAAACTCCGGATTATCCTGCTTATAATAAGTGCAATGGTAAAGAACATCATCAAAAACATAGGTTCCATCAAAGCTTTTAACGCTGGTTTACTCGCTTAATTTTTCTTCCCTCGTTCTAGTTCGTCTCCCTTTTGCTCCTCCTTGAGGCTTTATTCATGATGAATCAACCCAATTTCTCTAGCGCCGTCACCACAATATCGGCAACCTTAACTGGAGCCGTTCTCCTCGGTGCTGGATTCGTCCTTCCCGTTCGAGGTGCAAGTCTCGACGAGTCGCCCGCGATGCGCCAAAGTTTGCCCGTCAGCGTCGAGTTTCAATCCCCAGACAATACCGCCCCCGCCACCAGTATTGGCGGTGGAGTCCGAGGGAGCGTGCGCTTTCAAACCTCCGGCGAATCCGCCCCGAGAACCAGCGTGGCTGGAGGAGTGCGCGGCAACGTCGGGTTCGAGACCTCTGGCGAATCCGCCCCGAGAACCAGTGTGGGTGGAGGAGTGCGAGGAGATGTCGCGTTTGCTGCCCCCGGCGCATCGGCCCCGAGAAATAGCGTCGCTGGAGGAGTGCGAGGGGACGTGCAGTTTTCCACCCCCGGTACATCCGCGCCCCGAAATAGCGTTGCTGGAGGAGTGCGAGGGGGCGTAGAGTTTTCCACCCCCGACGAATCCGCCCCCCGAAATAGCGCATCCGGTGGCGTTCGCGGGGGCGTAGAGTTTTCTACCCCCGATGAATCCGCTCCCCGAACTAGTGCATCCGGCGGCGTTCGCGGTAATGAGTTGCCGGCGCTCACCCCGTTGTTACCGCCAACGCAATACGGACAAACCGTATCGGCCCGCCCCACATTCTACGTTTACGTACCGCCGACAGCCTCCAAACAGGTCTTCTTCAGCATTCAAGACGATCGCGGCAATCCCCTCTACCATACAATGTTAGAAATTTCCGGCGAAGGGGGAACTATCGGTGTCACCCTGCCAGAAAACGGTCCGGAACTCGCGGTGGGAACGAACTACCTGTGGGCTTTCGCACCCATCGAACCGGACGGGATTCTCCGCCCGGATAACTTCAGCGTCATCGGCTGGGTACAGCGGACCGAAGCTTCCGTTAACATCGAAGACCCCTCGAACCCAGTGAAGGTGGCAACGGCATACGGAGCGTCCGGTCTTTGGTACGATACCCTAGAAGTTCTTGCCAGCGCTCAACTCGAGCGTCCTGGAGATGAGACCCTCAAGGGCGAGTGGAACGATCTGCTCGAACAAGTTGGGTTAGAATCGGTAGCAGCCCAACCGATTGTTAAATAGCCATCGGGCAGGTTTTGAAAACTCGATTGTCGATCGAAAGCGGCGTTTGCCAAAATTCTCGATCGAATCTACTCCATCGAGTTTGATGTTTGAGTCGGATTCGATCGCTGCTCGATAAAGGGAGTGCGATCGCCAATGAGTCTTTCTCGCTTGGGTTTGTCTAGTTTAGGTGCATCGCGAAGTCTGGGCGATCTGGGTTCCTCCGAGATCGTTAGGTAAAACCGGAGTCAACTCGATAAAAGGGCGAACTTTACAATCGATCGCCGCGAACATCATAAAATCTGAAAACAAAGAAAAAAAGTTTCAGAAAATGCGGCATTTGTCAAGGTAAAATCGGGAAAAATATCGTACCCAGACGAGATTTATTGCAATTGCGACGAGGGTTAAAACGGCTCGATTTCGATCGAGTATTTCTTTCTTCTGGTTCACCCACACCCATTGAGGACGAATATGGCAGTGGGGAGTAGAGCTAGCAGCAGAGCTGACCCTTGACGCAGTAGAGTAAGAACAGATCGCGCTCGATCGAACTCGCACGCTAGCTCCCGAGGCGATCGAGTTTGCTCCCGCTCCCCGTACGCCGAACCGCGAAAAATCAACCAACTCTAATTCAACAAACTCTGATGTGGCAAAAGTTGAGAGAGCACCTCAAGCCGTGGCAAAGCGTCTTGATTATCGCGCCGAGCATTGCCGGACTGGTGATTGCAGGAAGTCTTAGTGGTGCGTTCCACATCCTCGAATGGGAAATCCGCGATCGATTTTTTCACCTGCGTCCAGACGAACCCGTTGACGATCGCATCGTTATCGTCACCATCGACGAAGACGATATCAACTACGTCCAATCCTTACCCGAAAGCCAATGGCCGATGAGCGATCGGGTGATGGCGCAACTGCTGCGCAACATTGGCGATCGCGATCCGATCGCCATCGGTTTGGATATCTATCGCGATCTGCCCGTCGAACCCGGTCACGACGAACTCGTCGAGGTCTTTAAGTCTACACCGGAACTGATCGGCATCCAAAAAGTGGCTGGAGATTCGATCGCCCCGCCACCCGTTCTGTCGGAGTTGGGTCAAGTCGCCGCCAACGATTACCTCCTCGATACCGATGGCAAAATCCGACGGACGTTAGTGCTTGTCGAGTCCGAAGAGAGCGGACCTCGGATCGGTCTGGGGGTTCAACTGGCAATGATGTACTTAGAAGCTGAAGGCATCGAACTCGAACTCATCGATGAAGAGCGCGGTATCTACGGATTGGGTCAAGCCGTCTTTACTCGCCTCGAAGCCAATCGAGCCGAGTACACCGAAAAAGATATGGGCGGCTACCAAATTTTAATCAACTATCGCGGTGGCACCGACAAATTTCCCACCATTTCCCTGCAAGAGGTACTCGACAACGAGATTCCCGAAGGCTTAATGGACGATCGAATCGTGTTGATCGGTGCGGTTGCCCCCAGTTTGAACGACTCTTGGCAGACACCTTACAGTCGAACGCTCTTCGATGTGGTGGAATTAACCCCTGGGGTCACGATCCACGCCAATATTGCCAGTCAAGTTTTGAGCGGGGCCCTCGAAAATCGTCCGATGTTTCGCGCCATCTCGAGATATCTCAATTGGGTGTGGCTGGGAATGTGGGCGGTTTACAGTTCGGCACTGGGATCGATTTGCCTGCGCCGTCGATGGGCTGCTGGGGCGATCGCCTTCGGAGGATTTGTCATTTTTTCGACTTCCTACATCGCCTTTCTCGGCGGTTGGATCGTCCCCGCCTTTACGCCATTTCTCGCGCTGGTGAGTGCGGCCGTCGCGAGTATCGGCTACACCCTTTGGAACAACCTCAAACAGTCCTACCTCCAATTAGCCGAATACGCTCAAACCCTTGAAGCCAAAAACGAAGATCTCAAACGCCTCGACAAGCTCAAGGACGAATTTCTCGCTAACACCTCCCACGAACTGCGCACGCCTCTCAACGGCACCATCGGCATTGTCGAATCGATGCTTGACGGCGCGACGGGCAACCTCACGGAACTTCAAGAGAAAAACTTGTGGATGGTCGCCCAAAGTTCCCATCGACTCTCGAACCTGGTTAACGATATCCTCGATTTTTCCAAACTCAAAAGCCACGGCTTGGAACTGCGACCCAAATCGATCGACCTGTGGGGAATGACCAATACCGTTCTCGAGTTCGATCGTACCCTGATTGGCAATAAAGATCTCGAACTGATTAATGCCATTCCTAAAGGTCTGTCCCCGGCAGAGTCCGACGAAAATCGCTTGCAGCAAATCCTGCACAATCTGGTGGGGAACGCGATTAAGTTTACTCAAAGCGGTCGGATCGAAGTGTCCGCCAAGGCGATCGACAATCGCCAACTTGCGATCGCCATCGCCGATACGGGCATCGGAATTCCCGCAGACCGCCTCGATCGCATCTTTGAGTCTTTCGAGCAAGCCGATGGTTCCACCGCCCGTCAATATGGGGGAACGGGGTTGGGACTTGCCGTCACCCAACAATTGGTAGAACTTCACGGCGGGAAAATTTGGGTGGAGTCCGAAGAGGGTGTCGGGTCGAGGTTTACCTTTACCCTGCCGATGTCCGATCGACCCGCAGAACCCATCCCCGCCACGCCAACCACCGTGCGCCGCCCGGTTGCTAACCTCGCCCAGAGTCCGACTGCCGCCAACCTCGCCACCGCGAATGGAGCGATCGTTCCTACAGACAATACCGAGATCGAGGGCAACTTTCACATTCTGGCGGTGGACGACGAACCGATTAACATTCAGGTGTTGCGCAATCACCTATCGGTAAATAATTATCGCGTCACCGAAGCTCTCAACGGGGCAGAAGCCCTCGCGGCACTCGAAAGTGGGGAAACCTTCGATCTGGTTTTGCTCGATGTGATGATGCCCCAGATGTCGGGGTACGAAGTCTGCGCCAAAATTCGCGAAAAATATCCCGCCCAAGATTTGCCGATTGTCATGCTCACGGCGAAAAATCAAATCTCGGATTTGGTGACGGGTTTTCAGTATGGTGCGAACGACTATCTCACCAAACCCTTCGTCAAAGATGAATTGCTCACCCGCATCAAAACCCATATCAAACTCGCACATATCAGCACGGCTTACGGTCGCTTCGTTCCCCACGAATACTTGTATTTCTTGAGTCGGGAAAGCATTCTCGACGTTCGCTTGGGCGACCACATCAGCAAAGAAATGGCAGTCATGTTTAGCGATATCCGCTCCTTTACCACCCTCGCTGAAAGCATGACTCCCCAAGAAAGTTTTAACTTCGTCAATGCTTACCTGCACGAAGTTTCCCCCGAAATTCGCAAAAATAATGGTTTGGTGGTCAAATATTTAGGAGATGGGGTGATGGCAGTCTTTCCCGATCGCGCCGACGATGCGGTCGTTGCCGGAATTGCCAAACTCGATAAAGTGCGAGAATACAACCAGAAACGACTCCAATCGGGCTACCAACCGATTAAAA
>JAXHUC010000088.1:0-27880 GCA_034189805.1 Cyanobacteriota bacterium | reverse complement strand
TATCGAAGTTTACGTTCGCTACTTGCGCCTCAAACTCGAAGCCAATAACGAAAAGCGCTTGGTACAGACGGTTCGCAGCGTCGGCTACGTCTTGCGGGAGTGATGGGGAGAATTTTAGGACTGAGTTTGTTGAAGACTCCCCTCACTCGGAATTGAGGATTAGCGCATTTCCCGCGCCTCTCTCGACCACTTAGAAACCTGTACCCCTCGGTTGACAACGCGACCGTTAGAGAATCTTATCCAACCGGCATGTAAGCCCACAACCCTGTACTTGTCACCCTCGAACCGAGCGAAGAGTGCCGAACCCGATGCACCTGAGTTGGTATCGCAATTATGAATGATTCTGCCATCATCGAATGCATTGACGATACTGCACCGATCGTGGAGGCCGGGTGATAAACCCGGATCGCTCTCGGGAAAGTCACTAGAATACCCAGCGAGTCTGACTTTACCCCGGACCATTTCGCGAGTATCCTCATCGGAAAAGTCGAGAGCGTGCCAACCCAGATAACCGTATCGAGCGCCTAATGGTTTGTCGATTTTTAAAAGGGCCCAGTCGTCTCCGGGATGCTCGACCGTATCGTTCGTTCCGTACTTGTATGAAGCACTTGTATGAAGCGACCTCGGCTGTATGAATCGATCGCCCGTTGAGGAAACTCGGTCGAAACTTCAAGGTATGAGATGTCGGTTCTTTGGTATCTCGATCGATTAAACAATGAGCGTTGGTTAAGACTAGATCTATTCCAATTAACGTCCCCGTGCAAAACCCTCGAATATCCCCCGTGCTATCCACTTTTTCCAATCGTCCGATCGTGGACCAAGGATATTTGCGAGTGGTAACCTGAAGCCGATCGTCTTCACCAATCACCGCCCGATCTCGCTCGTAAGGTTGTTGGGAAATTTCGCGATCGTCGGGAACGAAAGCGCTACCATCTGTCTCTGGATTCAATGGTATTTCAATAGGACTGAAGGAAAACTCTACTTCTTGGGCTTGAATCTGCATCCAATTTCCCAGTCCGATGGTAATAAATAAACTGCATAGAAAGAGAGACAATATTTTTTGAACGATCGTCTTTTTCATGGAAAGCTCCTCACGATAGCTTGATTTAAATTATGGTAGAATTCCCCGAATATTTAGTGGCGGTATCAAAATTTGAAACAGCCATCGATCGGTGATGGGAATTTGTAGTGGCTGTAGGGGCAAAGCATTGCAGGGACAAATTTGGCATTTCGCGATAACGAACAAATCGCAATGCTTCGCCCATCCGGATTTACGATCTTGGCGATCGATTTTCGGATCAGTTGGATGTGCGTACATGACGGATCGATGTTTGGATGTTATCGCTGGGGGTGGGCGAAGCATTCGGATTGTTAAATACCGGCAGCATAATTTTTCGCTCGAATGCTTTGCCCCTACGGTGTGTTATGCGGTGGTTTGGATGGGTTGGGTGGGTTGGGTGGATGGCGAGGCAATCGATTTGGATTTTCGTCATCGTTATGCCAGCGTGGCGGATTTTCCAGGATGTACCGTCGGATATTTTCGTAAGCGCGATCGGTGCGGATGATATGTTCGTAATAATTTCGCTGCCAAATTGTTTTTCGATCGCCGTTAATCCGATTGATGCGCCGGGTAGAAGTGGATTTAAAATTTTGGACGATCGCCCCCACAGAACCCGATTTTGTCCCTTTTCTCGATTCTGGGGTAGACAAAGGGCGAGCATTGGTAATGATTAAAATCCCATGCAAGTGATTTGGCATGACGACGAAAGCATCTAATTCCAGAAACGGAAAATGAGACGGTAAATTGTGCCAAATCGCTGCAACAGCAGAACCCAGGAAATTCTGATACATCACCCCCTGACGAATTTCTCCAAACCAACAGTATTTTTGATGGGTGCAAATGGTAACGAAATATGCACCAGCCTGTCCATAATCGTATCCGGACAGTCGAATCGATCGCCGATAGAAATATTCTGTCATGATGTGTGTTTGTAAGGGCTGTCGGGGCTGTAGGGGCAAAGCATTGCAGCGATAAATTATTGGATTTGACGGTAACGTGGCAATCGCAATGCTTCGCCCATCCGGATGTATGATGTCGGCGACAAATTTGGCATTTCGCGACAACAAACGAATCGCAATGCTTCGCCCATCCGGATGTATGATGTCGGCGACAAATTTGGCATTTCGCGACAACAAACGAATCGCAATGCTTCGCCCATCCGGATGTGTGATGTCGGCGACAAATTTGGCATTTCGCGACAACAAACGAATCACAATGCTTCGCCCATCCGGATGTGTGGAAAAATCGATCGCATCCGGGTTGGTTATCGCCGGGGGTGGGCGAAGCATTCGGATTTTCCAATACCGGTAATGGCCTGATTTTTTGCTCGAATGCTTTGCCCCTACGGTGGGTTGGTGGGGTTGGTGGGGTTGTGGGGTGGTAAATTTCATCGCCATTCCCCTTGCAAGACAAACGCCGCCCACAAATTGGGGTCGCGGTATTCCTCCCACATCTGAATTTGGGCTTGCCGCAACGAAGCGGCCGGAGTCAACCCTTCATCCAACATTCCCCGATAAAATTTCGACATCAAAATCGAGGTCTTTTCGTCGTTCACATTCCACAGAGATACTAAAGTGCGCGGAGTTCCCGCATACATCAACCCCCGAGTCAAACCAATTAACCCTTCCCCGTTGGTATCGGTTCCCAATCCCGTCTGGCAAGCACTCAACACCACTAATTCCGCCGAGAGGTTGAGGTTGAAAATATCGTGGAGGCGGAGAATGCCATTTTCCCGCTTGCCCCCTTGGGAATTCACCAGAGAGAGAAGAATTCCCGAAAGTTCGGGCATATTCGGGTTGGCGAAACCGTGGGTGGCGAAATGGATGTAGCGGTATCGGTTGAGTTGGGTCTGGGTTATCCAGTCGTAGTCGGCATCGAAGTCGAAAACGGCAGTGCGTTGGTCGTCGGGAACTAAGGCCAGAAGAGTATCCGCTTCTTGACGGGTATAGGGCAAACGGGCGACATTTCGCAAGTCCAAATCCCGCAGGTTGCGCTGTAATTCCACGGGTAATTCCGTAGATGCGGTTTGTCCGCCCAACCGGGGGTCGTTAGCGGTAAATACCGGGTTGGCAAGGACGGCAAGGGTTTTCGGGGCGGGTGTGCGTCTTGCAACCTGTTCGCGGGAGATGGCAACCGCAGAAGCGGAGGGTAAATTGACCACTTCCCGATCGGCAATTAGGGGAACGTAATCCGATTGACCCGGTGTGGCGAGGGCGGCGAAGGGGATGGCGTGCAAATCTCCATCGGCAACGACAATCAATCGCTTGCCGGGGAGTTGGTCGGCGACGGGGTCGAGAATCAGTTCGCCCAGGGCTTTGGCCGTATCGGCGATGTCGGATTCCGTATTGCCGGAGGTTTCCAGGACGCTGCGGAAGGGGTCGATGGCTTCGGCGAGTTCGGCTGCGCCGGGGAGGGTATGGACGGTCATGTTCGTGGAGGTGACGGCCCACAGGTAGCTGCGGTCTTCGCCGATGGCATATTGCAGCAGCAGACTATCGGAGTCGAGGACTTGTTGCTGGACTTGGGAGAGGGTGAGGGGTGAGGGATATTTGAGGGCGGCGTAGGCGGGATTATCGGCTTTGAGTTCGACTTTGAGGAGATCGAGTTTTGCGAGAACCTCGTCAGTTTGAGCATCGAGAGAGGCGATTTCATCGCCTGTATCTTCTCCACTGAGGTTGGCAATGCGTTGGGTTTCAATATTTGTGAGTTTTCGCAGCAATTCATCTTCTTGAGTCAGGAGTTGAGGAGAGACCCCTTGACGGATATCGAGGTGGGATTCGTAGAGGAGTTCGAGGAGGACTCGGGCGCGGCTGCGTTCGCTGGTGTTGAAAGCTTGGGTATCGTAGCCCCGTTCGGGATGTTGCTGGTGCAGTTGCATCAGCAGGTCGATTTGGAATTGGTAATATTGTTGGACGGTGGCGAAGTAAGACATTCGCAGGTCGTCACTGGCGATGTTGCTGCGGAGTTGTTCGATAATATCGATCGCGGCGTTGGTGAAGGTGAGAGCTTCGGTAAGGTTGTTTTGGCGCAGGTAAAGGCTCGCGAGGTTGATGAGAGTTGGGGCTTCGCCGGAGAGGTTTCCCACCGCTTGATGTACGGGTAAAGCTTGGTTGTAGAACTCCAATGCTTGCTGGTTTTCTCCCAAATTAGCGTAGACTGTGCCAATATTGTTGAGAATCGTCGCTACTCCGGCGCGATTGCCGACGGCTTGATGTAAAGGCAAGGCTTGGTTGTAGAAGTCTAATGCCTTCTGCTTTTGGTCTAAAGTGAAGTAAACTGCACCCATATTGTGGAGGGTTGTCGCCATTCCGTAGCGATCGCCAATGGCTTGATGTAGGGGCAAGGCTTGATTATAGAAATCCAAGGCCTTCTGGTTTTCTCCCAAAGCATCGTAGACTAAACCAATATTGTTAAGAGTCGTCGCCACTCCCGCGCGATTGCCGACAGCTTGAGATAGGGGCAAGGCTTGGTTATAGAAATCCAATGCTTGCTGGTGTTCTCCGAGATCGGCGTAGAGTAAGCCAATATTGTTGAGAATCGTCGCTACTCCCGCGCGATTGTCAATTGCTCGATCGAGAGACAAGGCTTGGTTGTAGAACTCTAATGCTTTCTGCTTTTCGCCTAAAGTGAAGTAAACTGCACCCATATTATGGAGGGTTGTCGCCATTCCGGCACGATCGCCAACGGCTTGATGTAGAGGCAAAGCTTGGTTGTAGTACTCCAACGCCTTGAGCTGTTCTCCGAAATCGGCGTAGACTAAACCAATATTGGTCAGGATCGTTGCCACTCCAGTGCGATCGCCAATCGCTTGATGTAGGGGTAAGGCTTGGTTGAAAAGCTCCAATGCTTCGAGCTTTTCTCCTAAAGAGTAGTAGACCGCACCAATATTATGTAAGGTTGTCGCTTCCCACGCGCGATCGCCCACAGCTTGGTATATAAGCAAGGCTTGGTTGTAGTACTCTAACGCTTGCTGCTTTTCTCCCAAAGCATCGTAAATTAAAGCAATATTGTGCAGGCTTGCCGCTTCCCCTTCTCTAATCCCTGCTTCGCGATACAGTTGCCCTGCCGCCTCTAATTTCTCAATTGCCAGCTGCAACGACTCCGTCGTTCCTTCCCAATACAGCTGTTCTCCCTCTCGATATAGCCGATCGGCTTCCGGACTAGCAGAATTCTGCGCCACCCATTCCACCGTCTCCTCAAGAAACAGTTGCTCTCCTGGAGATATCGCCGCCTCCGCCCGTCCCATTCCCAGCAGCAGTACCGCCAAACTACCGAGAACGTACCTTGGTTTCGTGCAACGGTTCATAAGCGTAACCTGAAGTTAATATCCGAACTCAATGAAGTGAATACTTTCCGCTCACCCGATTCTAGACTTCGCCTCACGGACGCGGCATCCGTAATTTTGCGGTGTTTCTCGAATATGTGTCAATTATGCCAGCGATTTCGGTCGGGATTTTCCCGGTTACAGTTTTGGCAACCCGTGGGGTAATGGTGGGTTGGTTGTTTGCGTGTATTGGGTGTGTCGGATGGGCGATGGCATCCGGGTTGGTTATCGCTGGAGATGGGCGAAGCATTCGGATTTCTAGATACCAGTAACAGCATAATTTTTCGCTCGAATGCTTTGCCCCTACATTCCGACACGTGCCTCATTCATCGTTTCCTTTTCCATAATCTCGATCTACAGTTTATATGCCGCACAGCTTATCCTTCTTACAATTCCTGCAACCTTCTTTGTCAGATGAAACATTGGCTTCAATGGCTGGCGATCGTCCCCGATTATCTAGCTGCTACTCTCCAACAGCCGAATTTACGCAATCCGATCGCCATTAGTTTCGGGGCAGTTGCCGGGGCGCTGAGTCGATATTACCTCGGTATTTGGATTGCTCGACGGTTCGGCACGGGGTTTCCCTACGGCACGTTCGTCATTAATTTGAGTGGTTCTTTTGCCATGGGATTATTTGCCACGCTGGTATTACAACGTTCGATCGCCATTTCCCCAGAAGTGCGCCTGCTGGTTGCCGTGGGCTTTCTCGGTTCCTACACCACATTTTCCACTTACGAACTCGATACCATTACCCTGCTGCGCTCGCAAAGTCTTGGGATGGCAGGGTTATATTGGTTGGGTAGCGCCTTGCTCGGAGCGATCGGGCTTTATCTGGGAATCGTCACCGCCCGATGGCTGTCCTAGCCCATCTATCCCCGAGATCGAGCCAAATATTGCCAAAACTCAAACGGCGATCGCCAAGTTATACGTAACTTATACGCGAGTTATACAGGCGTTATACCTGAAAACAGATGCGCGCCTTTCATCATGAATAGTAGTTACACCCCTAATAGACATGTCCTACCACCCTTGCTGGTTTCTACAACTGGTAAGGGTCATTTTTTTTGAAGAGGTCGCTTCGATCTACAGACTTGCGTCTCTCTGGTCAGACCTCCCCACCCCTGAAGATCGCCTCCGAACGCTAGAAACTTGGATAGGAGATGCGATCGCACGGCAAAATGCAAACTCGAATGCGAACCCGACTATCCCGTGACGCGAATCATGTCGGGGAATCGCACCAACCGAATCGTCCTGATGTCGAACTCAGATCGTGTTAGATCGAGATATTTGGGCAGATGGCTTCCTCCAGATAAAGGATGGAAACCCAACCCGATCGGGCGATCGGACTGGAGATCGCCTCGGTGAGTCCAAATGTCAAAATTATAGCGGTTTTCCCAAAGATAGAACCCAGACAATTGTAGGGGCGGATAATCGCAGAAAATGTTGCCCTCACTGCGATCTAGTTTTAAAACCCGCCCTCACCCGGTAGGTTTAACCTAAACAAAAATTGCTATAAGTTAATGATTCGAGGAGTTTGAGGATATTGGTGTATGAAGTTTTTCAAGTTTTTTCTGGTCATCGGCGCGATCGCCGTTTCGATCGTCGGCATGTCTTATCGCGCGTTGGCAACTCATCCGACGGTTCGACCCATCAATGGTTCGATCGCCACCTTCGCCATCGAGCAATTGGCATTTCAAGAGGAGTCATCTGAGTGTTTCCTGGATTCTCGGGTTCGCGATCGAGAAGTATTAGAAATCGATTTTACCCAAACCTGTTTAAACGAAAAGCTCGAGTTACTCAAACTTTTAAAAACCACTGAAGAGCGCGTCAATAAAGATGAGAGCTTACCGTTAAATATCGAAAATACCGACTATTCTCTAATCGACGATGGAATTAAAGTGATATCGGAACTTTCCATCGACTATCCCGTATTGGGTTTAGTGGTTTTAGCACTCGATCAAGATATCTTAATTAATTTAACCGAGGGAAAGATTAACTTGCGAGCGGGAGAAACGCAACTCAATTTGAGTGTTTCCGATCTGCCCATCGACAATTTCAGCAGCCTGATCGATCGGGTCGTCGAAAGTCAGCTTGTCGTTTACGACGGCAAAAGCGTCAGTGAATTTTTAGAGCAAACGGGGTTAGATGTCAAACTTGCCGAGGACATCGGCATTAGCCCGGAAACCATCGATTTTACCGTTCGCGCGATCGAATCTCACGTCAGCGCCAAAATTGACGATCGCGAATTGACCATCGCCATCGACTTTGGAGAAAAGCAACCTCGCGAAGAGTCTTAGGAGTTGGCCAAAATCTGACATCGAACTCCGATCGGGTCGTCGCACCTTGGTATTATCGATCGAGGCGCTTCGATTGGAGTCGATCGCCCTGGCTGGTACTTTTTATCCCTCTCGATTTAACAATATCTAATATGTCCGATCTACCTGCACCGGAGTCATCTCCTAACAATCCTCCCGTTTCATCCCAGACAAGCGATCCCGACAGCAGCGCCAAAGCCCGACAACTCTTGGGAATGAAAGGGGCCGTCTCCGGGGAAACCAATATTTGGAAAATTCGACTGCAACTGATGAAGCCCATCACCTGGATTCCCCTAATTTGGGGTGTGGTGTGCGGTGCGGCTTCTTCAGGTCATTACGTGTGGAACCTGGAAAACGTGCTGATTGCCGCCGCTTGCATGTTGCTCTCCGGGCCGTTGATGACGGGATATACCCAAACCCTCAACGACTTTTACGATCGCGAAATCGATGCGATTAACGAACCCTATCGCCCCATCCCTTCGGGGGCGATTTCCATTCCCCAAGTCATTACCCAAATTTGGTTTTTACTCATCGCCGGACTCGTACTCGCTTACGGACTCGATCGATGGGCCGGTCACGAATTTCCCACCGTCACCACCATCGCGGCGATCGGCACGTTTTTAGCCTATATCTACTCCGCACCACCGCTCAAACTCAAGCAAAACGGTTGGCTGGGGAACTACGCTCTCGGGGCGAGCTACATTACCTTACCCTGGTCGGTAGGTCACGCGCTGTTCGGCGACCTGAATGCCACCATTGTCGTCTTGACCCTGTTCTACAGTCTGGCGGGTTTGGGGATCGCGATCGTCAATGACTTTAAAAGCGTCGAAGGCGATCGGCAGTTGGGCTTGAAGTCTTTACCCGTCGTGTTTGGCGTGACGACCGCCGCTTGGATTTGCGTGCTGGCGATTGATATTTTCCAAGCTGGAGTTGCCGGGTATCTCTTCAGCATCCACCAAAACCTTTACGGCGCGATTTTACTGTTGTTAGTCATCCCGCAGATTACCTTCCAAGATATGTATTTCTTGCGCGATCCCCTCAAAAACGATGTCAAATATCAAGCAAGCGCTCAACCGTTTCTGGTCTTGGGAATGTTAGTGACGGGTTTGGCACTCGGTCACGTCGGATAAGGATTCTATCGGACAAAAGTTGATAAACGATGCAAAATTCGGCAAATCGCGTTGCATTTTTCTGAGGCGAAGAGTTGGCTTGTCGAGCAGGTCGCGTTAGTATATGCATGACAGAATCTACTCGACATTCGAGTCGAAACATTCAGTCGTTGAGGTGCGCGATCGGGCGATCGAGAAGAGAAAACCAGTTAAGTTTTCTCCCTCCTCAACCGTTCTTACGACTCACTCATCTCTTATTCCGAATCAATGCAAAATCGGCAAACAGACAAGACTGAACCTGTTGCTCGAAAGCGAAATCGACGTGAGGAGCGTAAAACCCTCCTCCAAAAGCTTTCGTCGCTAAAACAGGAGCATCGCGAACAAGCCCCACAGTGGTCCTATCAAAAACGGAAATTTAAGCTGTTTTTGGGTGCGCTGGGGGCGAGTGGATTGAGCCTGCTGGCATTTGGGCTGATCTTAAACTATTTCGATAGCGGCTTGCCCGATCCCAGAGAAGTCTCCGGTTTCGCCCGTCGGGGTACGATGACCATCAAAGCCGCCGACAATACGATTTTGCAGCAAGTGGGACCGGCCACCCACGAAAAGCTCGAAATTAGCGAAACGCCTTCCCGTCTGATCGAAGCCTTTATCGCCGCAGAAGATCGCCGCTTTTACAAGCATTCGGGGATCGATTATCGGGCGATCGGCCGAGCGTTCGTCGCCAATGTCTTCGCTGGCGAGGTGGTCGAAGGGGGCAGTACGATTACCCAGCAACTCGCCCGCATGGTCTTTCTCAACCAAGAGAGAAGCCTAACCCGCAAGATTCGAGAGGCTCGGTTGGCTCAGAAAATCGAGCGGGAGATGACCAAAGAAGATATCCTCGAATCGTACCTGAATTTTGTCTATCTCGGCGCGGGGGCTTACGGCGTGAGCGATGCGGCGTGGGTGTATTTCAGCAAAGAACTCGACGAACTGACCCTGCCGGAAATGGCAACAATTGCGGGAATGCCTGCGGCACCGAGCAATTACTCCCCGGCTGAAAACGAGGATTTAGCCCTGTCTCGTCGCAATCTCGTTTTACGTCGGATGGCCGATGCGGGGTTTATATCCGCGCAAGAAGCTGAAGATGCGATCGAAGAGCCGATCGCCTTGGATTTAAGCTTGCCCAAGCGCTTGTACCTGCGGTATCCCTACTTTACCACCTACGTGCAGCAAGAATTGAGCGAGCACCTGAGCGACGACCAGATCGAGCAGGGGGGTCTGACGATCGAAACGTCGGTTAACGTCAGATGGCAAGAAATCGGCGAACGGGTGGTGCAGGACGCTGTGGAAAACTACGGCTACTACGAACGCTTTGAAGAAGCCTCCCTGGTGGCGATCGATCCGCGCAACGGCGAGATTAAAGCCATGGTGGGGGGAACGGATTTTGACAAAAGCCAATTCAACCGCGTCACTCAAGCGCACCGCCAACCGGGATCGACGTTTAAGGGCATTGTTTACGCTACGGCGATCGCGGCGGGGTTGTCTCCCTACGATAGTTACGAAG
The DNA here is from genome assembly GCA_034189805.1 of Cyanobacteriota bacterium. Lineage (GTDB taxonomy): Bacteria > Cyanobacteriota > Cyanobacteriia > Cyanobacteriales > Geitlerinemataceae > Zarconia. Next base: position 17,526 of record JAXHUC010000088.1, on the reverse strand, counting down.
ATGCGCCTTTTGTGGTGGATGGGTACGAACCCCAAAATTTCGGACGCAAGCACTCGGGTTGGCTGAACCTACGGGATGCCTTGACGCGCTCGATTAATACGGTTGCCGTCAAACTTTTGATGGATGTTGGATTCGAGCCGACGATCGAAGTGGCGCGAGCCATGGGAATTAAATCCGACCTCCAACCCTATTATCCCCTGGCGTTAGGGGCTTTTGAAGTGACGTTGCTCGAACTGACCAACGCTTATGGAACCATGGCTAATGAAGGACAGTTCATCAACGCTCACGGGATTCGCCGCATTCTCAACAGCGATGGGGAAGTGCTCTACGAAGCCAAAAGTCGCGAGTCCGAACAGGCTATTGACGAAGACAGCGCGTCGATAATCACGTGGATGCTCGAAAATGTCGTCAATAGCGGTACGGGAGCGCCAGCTAGGCTCGATCGACCTGTTGCCGGGAAAACCGGGACTTCCGACGAGGCCCGCGATCTCTGGTTCGTCGGCTACATTCCCCAACTCGTGTCGGGAGTGTGGTTGGGTAATGACGATAACTATCCCACCGCTGGGAACAGCGGGACGGCGGCCGCCACTTGGCACGATTTCATGGCGGAAGTGGTCGAGCCGTTTCCCGTCCAGGAATTCCCGGAACTCCCCGAGTTTGAAGGACGCGAAGGCACGATCGCCGCAAAACCCGTCGAACCCGGAGAACTGGTTCAAGGAAAATATACTCCGACTGAGGAAGCCTCTTGGGAAGACGACGGTGGAGAATATTACGAAGCCGGCGGATATGACGATGGGTACTCGGAAAGTTACTCCGACGGAGGCGGTTACGACAGTTACTCCGATGGGGGTGGCTATTACGAGAGCGACGACTCGTACTATAGCGACGACTCGTACTATAGCGACGACTCGTACTACAGCGACGACTCGTACTATAGCGACGACTACGCGCCGGCCCCGGAACCCTACTATTCCGATTACGTGCCGGAAGACACGGCTCCGGCAGCAGTAGAACCGGCGTACGTCCCAGAAGCCAAAGAACCCGTTTCCTTTCCCGGTGGGGATTTACCCGAACCGGTGAAGCCGAGCGATAAGTAACGTTAGGCGCTCGATAAGAAACAGGGGTGAGATCGGGAAACTTGCCAGAAACCGGGCGCGTAACTCCGGGCGAAGTTCGAGCGGTCTGGCGATTCGAGAGCGTCTCGGGAAACAAAGGAGAATGCGCGCATTCACTCTTCCCATTCTCCGCTCCCTGACTTATCCCGCGTCTGACGTTAAAATCGATTGTTATATTTCAGCTCGCAAAAGACCAGATGAAAACAGGTTCCGTTACGGCGATCGAGTGTAATTTCGGCTTCGAGCTGCTCGGTGAGAATGTTCACCAATCGCAATCCCAAAGAAGGTGTATTTTTCCAGTCGATCCGATCTGGAATTCCTCGACCGTTATCGCAAATTCTTAAGTGAACTTGAGGATCGGAGTCTCCCTCAATATCGCAGTAAAGTTCAATTTTTAGCTCTCCCGATTGCCGATCGTCAAACGCATATTTAAAGGAGTTCGTCACCAGTTCGTTGACAATCAATCCACAGGGAATCGCCGTCTCCAAATTTATCATCACCGGTTCGGCTTCGATCGAGATTTGGATTTCTCCCCCGGTCGTATCGTAGGAATAATACAAGTTATTCACTAAATTGTGAATGTAATCGGTAAAGTCGATCGTCGCTAAATCCGTGGTTTTATACAGTTGCTCGTGAATTAACGCCATCGTTTGCAAGCGATTTTGACTGTCGGCAAACAACTGCTGGCTTTTTGGATCTTCTAGGGTTTCTGACTGTAAATCGAGCAAGTTGGAAATAATATACAAATTATTCTTCACCCGATGATGAATTTCCTTGAGCAACACTTCTTTTTCGTGAAGAGAGGCTTGGAGTTTGGCTTGAGCCTGCTCTCGCTCGAATAAAGCCGCTTTGCGATCGCCGATGTCTTCGATCGCAGAAATAAAGTAATCCGGCTTCCCCACGCAATTGAGAACCAGAGAAACCGTCACATTCACCCAAACAATAGAATCATCTTTGCGAATCAACCGCTTCTCCACTGAAAAGGTGGGAATTTCTTGGCGCAACAACTGCTCGAGCGAATGCCGATCGAGGGCAATATCCTCTGGATGCGTCATTTCCTTGGGAGTTTTGGTTAGTAACTCCGCGCAAGAATAGCCGAGAATATCGCAAGACTTTTGGTTGCAGCGAATAAACTTACCATTGAGATCGTTTTGAACGATACCGACGGCCGCTTGCTCGAACATGGCGCGGAATCGCGCTTCGCTTTCCTGACGCGCGGCGAGTAGCTGAGCTTGAGCTAGGGCAATTCCCACCCGATCGGCTAATTGCTCGAGCAGTTCCGTTTCAAAATCCGTCCACGATCGCCCGGACGAGCATTGATGAGCGACGATAAACCCCCACGGCTTGGCATGTTGTACGATTTCGACGACGAGTTCGGCGCGCACTCCCCATTGCTGCATTCGCTGGGGTAACGGTGGCGGAGTATCGCCGGATGTGTCCCGATCGATCGCCGCAAGATCGACCGATCGAGTATCTTGTCCCGAGGTTGGAGACAATGCTGCTGGAGGCAAACACAGATCGAGTAGGGAGGCAACGCCGGGTCTGACGGCTTCTGTCATCACGTGTCCGGAACCGTCGGGTAATAGGCGATAAATCAAAACCCGATCGCAATCGAAAATTTTCTGGACTTCCGTCACCGTCGTTTGCAAAATGTCATCGAGTTGGAGCGATCGACAAATTTGCAGGGCAATTTCGGCAAAAAGCTGCGACATCCGGTGCTGGCGCTCGATCGCCGCCTCCGCCTGTTTGCGAGCGGTGATGTCGGTGAGCATCATCAGCACCCCGGTATATTGACCCGTCGGTTGAAAAATCGGAGTTGCCGAAACGATCGCCCACACGGGAAATCCGTCTCGACGGCGGAATTGAAAATCCTTTTGCTCGATCGGTTTATCGGTGTGCTGTCGAACATTCTCGATGGCGATCGCCCGACTCTCTTCGTCCATAAAATCTGACATTCGCCGCCCCAACATATCCTCCACCGAATAGCCGAGCATTTTCGCCATTTTCGGATTGACGAAAATTGTTTTGCGATTGGCATCGAGAGTCCAAATCCCTTCGGCAGCGGTTTCGATCGTCCGTCGGTATTGCGCCTCGCTCTCGAGCAAAGCAGTTTGGGATTGCTGGCGTTCGATCGCCGCTGCGAGTACGTTTGCCGCACTTTGGAGGAAATTAATATCATCTTGGGTAAACGCGCGCGGTTGCGTGGTGTAAGCCCCCAAAATGCCAAAGCAGGCGGTTTTCCCCTGAATGGAAACGCTCAAACTACTCCCGCCGTTGCGATCGAGAACGTGAGGTTTGTGGGTCATCAAATCGATTTCCCAACGCCCCACACTCACCGGTTCGCGATCGAGCAAAATCGAGTCTTGGGGGGAACTTCCCTGAATTCCCAAAGTCAGAAACGAGCGCGTGTCGGGCAAGATTTCCAACATTTTGCAATAATCGACGTTCAACCCGGCAGCGACTTGAATGGCGAGTTGGTTGGCAACTTCATGGAGATCGACCCCAGCAAGGGCTTGTTGACCCAATTCGGCGACGATCGCTTGCTGTCTGGCTCGGGTGGCAATTTCGGTTTCAATTTGCTGGCGCTCCTTCATCTGAGCTTGCAGGCGATCGTTGGTCTGCTTCAACAAAAAAGTGCGCTGTTCGACGATGGTTTCGAGTTGTTGGTTGAGCCGTTCGAGGGCTTCTCGATCGCACTTGCGCTCGGTGATGTCTTCAGCGATTCCCGCGAGCCGATAAATAGCCCCCGACCGATCGCGTACCGGAAAGCTGCGCTCGCGAATCCAACGAATTCCTCCGTCGGGTCGAATAATCCGATACTCTCGCTCGAATGCAGTTTTTCCCCGGCGCTGGCGGGCTTCGGCAACAAAGCGATCGCGATCTTCGGGGTGTACCACATCGATCCAAGCAAAGGCATTTTCATAAACTCGATCGCTCGAAAATCCCCAAATCTCCTCGAATGCCGGACTGATGTAGAGGGCTTGGAAGGATTTGGCATCGTGAATGAAAAAGACTTCGCGAATATTTTCGGCGAGTTGGCGAAACTTCTCTTCTCCTTCGCGGAGTTCGGTTTCCACGGGCTGGCGAACACCTGCCTTTCGCAGAGATTGAGCCAAAGCGTCTACCTGTTTTTGCAGTTCGGCCGTGCGGTGGCGGACTTGGCGCTCCACTTCAACTTCAAAATCGCGCAATAGCTGGACTTTTTCGAGTTCGAGCTGGCTCGCTCGTCGTTCGAGGCTGACTTCGATCGGGTAGATTTCGCCCGGTTCGATCGCCCGCAGCAAACTCGCTGGCGTAATCCAACCCCTCCACTCTCCCCGAGTGCCGCATACCCCAACGTACTCTCCGGGCTGCTGCTGCACGATCTGGTAAGCCAACTCTAAGGTCTCCGTCGAACTCACGCAGGAGATCGGCGTGCTGGCGATCGGGTCGCTGGAGCGTTTTTCCCAATCGAGTTCTTGCACGCACCACTTGAGAAGATCGCCAGCTCTGACAAAGCCGAGGGGTTTGAGGAATTTGTCGTCGGCACGTACGGTTTGCGATTCTTCGACGATCGCCACGTAACTGACTTCCCGCTCGACCATTAACCGTGCCAGTTCGGCAATCGATGCCGTGGGTGGGGCGCAAGCACGTTCGCGGGTATCGATCGCTATTTCGATCGAGTCTGTCGATCGAGGCAAATTGCCAGTTGACCATCTTTCAAGCAAACGATCGTTTATCATGACACACTCAGAGCGAATTGAAAAATAAGAAGTAAAGCCAAGTCGAGAGCAGTTCAGAAATTGAGTTGAGAACGTCAGAATTTGCGCAATTTACGCGGGAATTCAGATTAGCGCGCAGAGGTATCGCTCGGCGAGCGTTATCGGAACCGCCATAGCAATTAAGACACTTGTGAAGGTAGGCCCGGAAGGCAGGGGAGGAAAGATCGCGGGTAATTACACGATTATCCGGTGTTGTCCTCACCCGAGACTGCCGTACAGGCGACGACAATGATTTTTAGATGCGATCGTTCGGTATCTGCTCGTTGTTCGATCGACCCCCCATCAAGCTTTTGCCATCGTTCGGCACGAGTGCGAGATTCCGCACGTCGCTACTGCGCGAACGGCAATTGTTTTTTCCAGCAAACATCGTCAGCACTTATTGGCTCGGGATTCTCGCGTTCTGGGTAAACGCAGAGTTGTCGGCATGTGAACCTATTTAAACTTTAGCTTTTCGGGTTGGAAACAAGCATTCAGCTAACGGCTAAATGCTTACATCTTTCTAGAAAAATCGATCGAAAAAAAAGGATTAAAAAGCAAACGCAATTTCGATTTTCAATGTTTTTACGTAAATGAATGGAAATTCAAATCTTTGGGTATCGATTGAATTGAGAGCTTTATCTTCTTAAATCTATTATCTCTCTGGCTGCGAACAATTGCCAAAGTAATCCCACGCACGCAAAACCGAGGGATATCGCTATGTAGATTCTTGGAAGATCGATTCTGTACTTCTACGTAAGTTACCCTCGTCTCAAAGCGCCGCGATCGCCGATCGAAATCTCGATAATTAGCTCCAATCCTCTTCATCTCGTTTATTACTACGCACCTGAGCGTATACGCTTCCCGTGGCATAGAGTTGGCGCGTTTTTTCAAATAGTGTGTCTTCAGTAAGTTGCCAATTTTGGAGAACTCGATCGAGATCGGCTTGAATATCTCTCGCACCGGGAAACCCACGGTAGCGGATTCGCAAGCGAGCCAGTTCGACAAGGTTTATCTGGGTGGGTTCTTCGACGAGAAGGGTATTGACAATTCCTCGATCGGTTCTTGCTTGAGGGTGTTGTTGCTCTTCCACGATCGTCTGCTGCTGGGGATACGGTTGGTTAGAATTTTAAAATATTGACCGATCGAAAGCGAGCCTTAACACATCGGTTAGAGTGGGGAATCGCTGTTTCGCTTCGCAACATGAACCCCCGACGACTCCTCCCCTCAAACGGTCGTGCAAATTGGAGATTCTTGAAATATTTATAAAGCTAAATATTTACAAAGCGTGAAACTCAGACGCAGCAAGACGATCGAGCGATTGAGTGACCAAACTTCGATCCCACGAGCAAAACAACAATCGCAATGCGATGTCTGATTTACCAAATCTTTATTTATTTTTAATTAATATTTACTTTAGCTAAATACTTCTTCAAAATCCAGACGCTAGCATAACAAGAAATAGAAAGAATAGATAACGAATTCTAATCTTATCTATGACTTGGATGGGTTGCATGCAATTAATGCAGTTTTTAGGGGTTTAAATCATGGACGATAAGATACAGAATTCGAGACTTTTAAGTCTAACCAACTTTTGTAAAGGTATCGCGATTCTTTGGATTGTTTTAGTTCACTTCAAAGGCGGTTGGTTTGGCTGGCAAGGCGTTCATATCTTTCTAATTCTCAGCGGATTTGGCTTAGCATACTCCTGTTTGAAGTCTGGGAGAGAAGATCGATGGAATCACTGGTTTTATAAAAGATTTAAGCGAATTCTGCCGGCATATTGGGTCGCAGTCCTGGCATCTGCTCCATTTTTGATTTTTTTAGATCTAGGTCCCAAACCCGGCGCGAGCGCTGGAGTTTTCAAGACCATTTTAGATTTTTTCCTACTTAATAATGTGTTCGAGCAGTTTCGTGGCGGGGGAACGGGAGCATTTTGGTACGTACCGTTTATCGTCGGTGCGTATTTACTGTTTCCCTGGATGTACAAAGCACTGCGGAAATGCTCGAAACCCCATCACTACCTAATCTTCTTTCTAGCAATCGCCGCGATCGAATTTTCCTATCGCGCAATTGCCATTTACACCTTAGACGGACAACCCATCGGCTACAGCGAAAAGTTTTTCACGCTGATTCCCAATTCGGTTGAAGCACTCAAAGAGCGACCCGACTGGCTGTTTGGATTCTTTCAGCGTCGCGCGCCATTTGGATTTATTCCCTCTCGCCTGAGCGAATTTGCCTTGGGAATGATGGCCGGATTTGCCGTGTTTTATAAGCCGCGACAGTTCGATCGCATCCTATTTTCTCCCTATGCCGGATACCTCGGATTTGCCATCTGGCTGGGCAGTCAAGGGCTAATGTACGCCGGATTGTGGGGATGGATTTTTGCCGATTTCGCCATGTCGCTCGGTTTAATTGTCTGGTTGCTCAACGTCGCGCACTTCTGGCAGAAAAAAAGCAATTTCGTCTTCAGTAGCGTCACCACCCTCGGCATTTGGTCTTACTATATCTACCTCACCCACCATCCATTCGCACGGCTGTTTCCGCAAGTTCGCGACCTCCTCACCCCCGCAGAATCTTCGACCCCGGTACGATTGGCAATCTTCGGCGCGGTGTTTGGGGTCACCCTTGCCTGTATTGCGGCGATGAGTTGGCTGCTGGCACAATTCGATCGCTCTAACCTCCCCGAAACCATGATGAATGTAGTGGTCGCCGGATTGAGTCCCGTCGGTGGGGTGCTAGCACGAGTCGCAGCACCATTCGAGCCAATGGGACAACTGGCAAAACTCTACGGAATGTGGTGGATTTTGATGAGTCTGTTAGTGCTGTGCTCGCTCGGAGGTGTCTTGAAAGTGGCTTCCACTCAATCCGATATGGCTCCCAAAATCGAGCGACTCAAGAAACAGCAACATCAAATTGCGACAAAAATCGATCGGATTCTCAGCGTGCAATAATTCCGATGACGCAACGCGCAACAAGCGATCGCAGTTCGTGCGCTGGTGTTGGTACTGACCCCAATTTCCCCTCCTCGATCGAGAAATTGCGATCGACCCCTTGCGTCCTGGGCACTTCAACCCGCAAAATCGTCAACATTGGGGCAATCTACCATCCTAAAACCAAAATCAAATGAGCGATCGCACGCAAGAACCCGCACCTGCCGCACAACTGCAAACTTTCCTCGATATCGCTACCGAAGCTGCCATGACCGCCGGAGCAGTACTGCAATCCCACTGGGGCAAACTCGAGAGCATTGAAGAAAAAGGTCGTCCGGGGGATCTGGTCACCAATGCCGATAAAGCCGCCGAAGCCGTGATTTTAGAGGTATTGCGCCGCCACCTACCCGACCATGCCATCCTCGCCGAAGAATCCGGAGCGCTGGGGAAGCAACAAAGCAAATACCTCTGGGCGATCGATCCCCTCGACGGCACGACGAACTACGCCCATCAATTTCCCTTTTTTGCCACGTCCATCGGACTTTTGATTGAGGGCGTGCCGTCGGTTGGCGTGGTCTTTAACCCCTTCAATCAGGAACTCTTTCGAGGTGCGACCGGGTTGGGAGCGACCTACAACCGGCAACCCATCCGCGTTTCTTCAGCTCGAGAACTCGCTAACAGTTTGCTCGTCACCGGCTTTGCCTACGACCGACGGGAAACCCCAGACAATAACTACGCCGAATTTTGCCATCTGACCCACCTCACCCAGGGCGTTCGGCGCAGCGGGTCCGCGTCGATGGACTTAGCCTATGTCGCCTGCGGACGGCTCGACGGTTACTGGGAACGGGGACTGTCTCCTTGGGACATAACCGCCGGTATTGTCTTGGTGCGGGAAGCCGGAGGTTCCGCGACCGCTTACGATGGCGGTCCGTTCGATCTCAACTCGGGCCGAATCTTGGCAACCAACGGTGCGATTCACGATGCCTTGAGTGCCGAACTTTTACAGGTTCGAGCCGATCGAGAACGAGCTTAGCAACCGAACTCCCATAAAAATGGGAGAAGATGAGTTTGGGAAAAATAGAACCCAAACGCAACAGAATTTCTTGACATAGACCGAAAGTTGGCAAAACTCCGGGTGCAGACTTCTAACTAACCAGAGTAAAGTAGATAAGTAGAAATGGCCTGAAGGTGGTGGAACTTATGATGTCGTTTGAATTCGACCGAGGACTGTTTAAGTCTGATTTTTTCGATTATCATGCAGTTCTGGGAATGCCCATCGATGCGAGCGCTCGAGAAATCCGCAAGCGATTTTTAAATATTGCCCGTCGATTGCACCCAGATATTTGCAAAGCTGAAGATAAGCAACTAGCGGAGGCGATATTATCCAAGTTAGTCAATCCTGCTTATGCAAAACTCTCGAACGATCGCGAGCGAGATGAGTATGTTGTCTTGCTCAAAATGATGGGAAAACGCCTGATTCAAGACCGTCAATCGATCGCTCTTCAAAGTGATGCGGCCAAGCAGCTTTCTCAAAATAATAATTTCGAGCGCGCCTATAGAACCGTTCTAGAAGAATTAGCCGCTCGACAATACGAAGATCTCTCGCAAACGTTAGATCGAATTGCCCAGATGAGCGAGTTAAATCTCGTGTATCTGTTGCGAAAAGAGCGCAGTGGCGGTGGCGTTAAAAAAGAGCAAAAAGTTGTTAGCAGACCTCCCGTCGCCCCGCCCCCAACTCAACCACCCCAACGGGAAAACAGAGGCGCGGTCTATATCGATCGCCACTGTCAGCGAGCGGAAGGCTTAATGGCCAACAATAATCTCAATAGCTTGACGATGGCTCGCAAAGAGTTGCAAGATGCTCTCAAACTCGATGCGGAAAATAGTCGCGTTCACGCGCTCATGGGTACGGTTTATCTCAAACAAAACCAACTCAAACCCTCAAGCGTTAATATCACCTTGGCCAAAAAACATATTACCCAAGCGCTCAAGCTCAATACCAAAGAACCGACAGCCCTCGAGGCGCGCAAGCAACTCAACCAACTGCTGGCCAACAGTGGGACGGGAGGGCAAAAAACGGGTGCGGCTAAGAGCAAATCGGACAAATCGAGTGGCGGTTTGTTCGGTGGCTTATTTGGCAGTAAGAAAAAGTAGTCACGTAACCTATGACAGTTTACCAACCCCCAACAGGAGCTAGAGATCTCCTTCCCGTCGATGTGGCGCAAAAGCGCTGGATCGAAAAACGCCTGCAACGGATTTTCGAGCGCTGGGGCTATCACCGGATTATTACCTCCACCCTAGAACGGCTCGATACCTTGATGGCGGGAGGGGCCGTGCGGCGATCGACGACGATTCAATTCCAAGATGCAGAAGACGAAGTGCTAGGTCTGCGTCCGGAACTGACCGCATCGATCGCGCGGGCGGTGGTGACTCGAATGGCGGGAACGACATTCCCCCAGCGCCTGTACTATAACGCCAACGTTTTCCGTCGTTCTCAAGAAAGCGGACACGGACAACAGCATGAATTTTATCAGGCAGGCGTGGAACTGTTGGGGGCCGGTGGCATTGCCGCAGATGCAGAGATTTTACTCCTGCTTGCCGATTGCGTCAGCGGTTTGGGACTCGGGGAGACCTCGATCGTCATGGGGGAAGCCGGACTGACGCGATCGCTCCTGAGTCCGTTTCCCGAATCTCTGCGCGAACCGGTGCGCGCGGCGATCGCCCATCTCGATCGGGTGGCGATCGAAACCTTGCCCATGTCCGATACACTGCGCGATCGGGCCTTGTTTCTGTTCGATTTGCGCGGTCGTCCGGCCGATGTGCTGCAACGGCTATCTCCGGTCGAGTTAGACCCAACGGCCCGTCAAACTTTAGAAAACCTCAAATCTCTCGTCGAGGCGATCGCCACGTACGAGACCTTATTGCACCAACAGACCCCCTCGGGCAAACCCCACCCTCCCTCGATGCTCGATTCCTGGGTGTTGGACTTGAGTTTGATTCAAACCTTCGATTACTACACCGGAATTGTCTTTAAGGTGGTGGGCGATCGGTCTTCTGGGGCGCAAATTTTGGGCCAGGGGGGGCGTTACGATCGACTGTTGGGACTTTACCATCCCCAGAAAGAAGCCTATCCCGGTATTGGTTTTTCCTGGAATATTGAAGAATTACAACGGAGTCTCAAGTCTACGGGACAATTACCCGATCGAACCCCCGCTTGTCATTGGCTGGTGGTTCCCAAGACCGCAAACGCTCGCGCGGCAGCGTTCGCCTACGCCCAGAAGTTACGGGAGTCCACCCATTTAGTGCGGGTGGAAGTAGAACTCGAACTGCGAGAGACCCCCGCCTCGGTGCGCGACTACGCCCGAGATCGCCGCATCGGACAGATTGCTTGGATCGATGCCGATGGTATCCCAGAAATTCAGACGCTGCCTCAAACGGTAGAATGATAGGGTGACTCAGTATTCACGCCATTGAGAGCGGATGTCCGATCTTCGGAGCGATATTCAATCTCGCGCGTATTCGCCGAAGATTCTCGAGTCCAAAGCGATCGACTTGAATTCTGAGGACGATTGAGGAATTATTAGCGCTCGAATTAGCGCATTACGCAATGCCACATACGATTGTTACAAATACTTGCGAAGGGGTCGCCGACTGCGTGGAAGCCTGTCCTGTTGCTTGCATTCACGAAGGCCCGGGAAAAAATACCAAAGGTACGGATTGGTACTGGATCGATTTTGCGACTTGCATCGACTGCGGCATTTGCCTGCAAGTCTGCCCGGTTGATGGGGCGATCGTCGCGGAGGAACGTCCCGAGTTACAACAGACTCCCCAGTAGGTAGGTTTTAGAAATCGAAGGACGTGAGGGGGCAAGCCAGACCTAAAGACCTAAGTCTCCTGCTGCATGGATTTCGTTTTGCTCGATCCATCATTTTTTCGATCTCAAACTCTCGATAATATAGACAAAAAAACCCCCCTGGATGTGACCCGTAAGAACCAGGGGAGTGCCTCTTCTGATGGTATCTGCTTAATTTCTAGTGTCCCAAAGTCAGCGAGGATTTAGGTGAAGGAATAGCAAAGATACAGGCAGAGTATATTAAAGATTACTAGACAAACTTAACAAGTTTAAAGTCGCTGCAAATTATACCAAATTCAGTTAGTTCGAGCGACTTTTTGTAATGGTTCTAATTCTTAGCCTGGATCGATCGAGTGTCAACATTCACAAAACGCGATTCTCAAGGAGTATCTCTGAGGGTCGAACATTTGAGATATCTAGGATTGGATGCGGACTAAACTCCATGATGCGAGTCGCAAAACTCATCGAATGGGTAGAGTGACCGTAAATGTCGTTCCTCGGTCGGGTTCCGAGTGCAGTGCGATACGTCCGTTATGTTTGTGAACGATTTGGTAGCAAATGGCCAACCCCAACCCCGTTCCTTTGCCGATGGGTTTGGTGGTAAAGAACGGATCGAATATCTTTGCTTGTAGGTCAGGAGGAATACCCGGACCGTTATCGCGAATCACGACCTCCACCGCTTGATGTTCGGACTCATCGACGTGTCGAGTTGAAATCCAAATTGTTTTCGATCGCACTTCTGCTTCGATTAATGCATCTAAAGCATTGGCTAAAAGATTCATAAAAACTTGATTGATTTGCGCGGGATAGCACTCGATCGATGGAATCGAGCCGTAATTTTTAATAATTTTGACTCCTTTTTTGATTTGATAGCGAAGAATTAAAAGTGTATTCTCAATTCCTTGATGGAGATCGACATGTTTGACTTCCGACTCATCGACGCGGGAAAAATTTTTCAGGGAACGTACGATTTCTTCTATTCGATCGGTTCCTACTGCCATAGAATCAGTCGCTTTTAATAAATCTTCTTTGAGAAAATCATATTCAACTTCTTTCATTCTTGCGTCAATTTGTTCGCTTAGACCTGCTCGGTAAAGGTCGATTAATTCAAGTAAATCTTGGGTATAGTTCTTGATATAATATACATTGCCTTTGATAAAGCTAATCGGGTTATTAATTTCATGGGCAACTCCAGCAACTAATCGACCTAGGCTGGACATTTTTTCAGTTTGAATTAGCTGAGACTGAGTACTTTTTAACTCTTCTAAAGTTAGTTGTAAAGAGCTATTTTTATCAATTAATTCTTGGGTTCTCGCTTCAATCTGAGTTTCTAGATTCTGATTGTAGTTCTCTAATTTTTCTTGAGAATGCTGTAGTCGATCGAACATTTGATAGAACGTATCGGATACTCTTTTGATTTCATTAATAAAAATACGATCGTGTCGAGCTTCGGATAAATCTTTCATCCTTTCAGTTCTTCCCGCGATCGCTAACTGTCCCATTTTTTGAATTCGATCGGCTAGCTCTCGCAGTGGCTCGATCGAAATTTTGTTGAATAAATAGTAAACGACTGCAATACAAATAATTGTCGTGATAATAATATAGATGAAAATCAAGTTAAAAATCCGATTGCTAATGCCCTCAATATCGGAAATCGGTTTAACGATTACTAATTTCCAATAAGATTTGGGAACGTGAAAAATAAAGGCTTTTGACGGTTCTTGGAGAATAAAATCATCCGTTAACTCGATCGTGGTGTATAGCTTAGACTGCTGAAGCTGTTGAGATAAGGGATCGAAAAGAACCGCAGCGAGCAGCTCGGCTTTTTCGCGATCGATTTGATAACTATCTCGATCGATTTGTTCGGCAACTTTGAGGTTGTAAGTCGGCATTTGACTCGCCAACTCTAAAATCTCCTCGTTCATTACCTCAAGTGCTTCGGCTAATGGTAAATAGATCGATTCTTTTTGAGCGAGTTCCGAAAGTAAAATAAATTCTTCAACCGTTTGTCCTCGAGCATCTTGGCTAAAGTGTTTAATGAGATCGGTTTTAGGAAAGGTAATAAATTTATTATTGCGATCTAAGATAAAAGCGTAACCCCCAGAAAGATCTTGCCAAGATCGAACTAAATTATGCAATCCTTCTAATTTTAAATCAATGGTTGTGGTTCCCGTAAAAACTTCACCGTCAAAAGTGGCAACGGTACACGTCACCATCGGTTGATAAGAGTAAGGGTCCATGTACGATTCGCTCCAAGAACAGGTTCCCGGTTCGGCATGACGAACGGCAACGTACCACTCTTCATTGTGATAGCCTCGAACGGTTTGATTGTAGTCGTCGTAATATTGTAAAATTCCATTTTCATCTCTTCCCCAAAAGAAGCTTCTGCGCTCGATATTCGATGCAAAACGATAGGGTTCGGGCCAAACTCCTCCCCCAGCGACATCTAAATCGTTATTAAAGTTAATAATTTGGGGAATGATTTGTTTGAAGCTTTCTTCTTGTTTGGGTAAATTTTCAACCGTTGTCGAGAGTCCTCGGGTCAGAGCGGCAATTTCTCGAGAGCGCGCTTCTAACTTAGAAACTGCATGATTTCCCATTTGTTCGATCGAGGTTGATGCTTCATCGGCAATCAATTCTTTTCCTCGGGTATTCATCACTAAAGTTACGCCGATCGCAATCCAAAATCCCATGCTACAGACTCCTAAAAGACCCTGAAATCGGAGGCTGCGATACCATTTTTGAGAATGAGAAGAAATCATGCTGCAATCGTTATCTTGTTTCATCATTTAATCTTTTTTTTAAACAGACGACACTAGAAAAATCAAAAATGACACGGGTATTCTGATTTCGATCGAACGCAAAATTCGGACAATTTGAAAATACATTCAAATTGCTCGATCGAATCTCTTATCTGCGCCCGCTCATCGATTGGTTTGCACGCAACTCGCACAATCGCTCGCACATCTCATGCTGTCACGATTAGTCCAGCAAGCTCTTGAAGTACTTTGATTATTTTTAGTCTCAATAAATAGACAGGGATCGTATTATAGAGTAGATTTTAAAGTAGAAGTAAAAACAGTCAGACCAATATTTTAAATCTCGCCTTCTCTTTTCTGATGATAATTAAGCCAAGTCTCTTTGAGATTTGAAGAATCTTCCAAAATATTGCCTCCAATCGAAACCGATCTCAAGCAGTTTTGCGGGCGATCTTTTAAAGATGTTTTGTGTCATATCACCTTTATAGACAATAATCCACAAGTCTGCCACATTACTCTTCTAACACTCCTTTGCCATCGATCTCCCGAAGTCGCTCGTCACTTCGACTGAATTCAGCCTAATATTTAATAAACGCTCAAACCCCGATTTTCTCGTGATTGTTGGTGACTTGTTGCCCGTTCGGACTCCTCACGGGGGTTGTTGTCATTCATATTAGACGTAAATGATAAGGTTTTGCGATCGAGCGATGGCAAATGTCTAAAATTACGACGGGATGTCCGCAAGTTCCCCCAGAGATCGAACTGCGATCGTACCAGCAGCAAGCCATTGAGAGTTGGTTTGCCAACCAGGGACGGGGCACCCTGAAAATGGCGACTGGAAGCGGTAAAACGATCGCCGCCCTCGCCATTGCCACAAAACTTTACGAGAAAATCGGCCTGCAAGTGTTGCTCGTCGTTTGTCCCTACCGCCACTTGGTCGTCCAATGGGGGCGAGAATGCGAGAAATTCGGTCTCGAACCCCTCCTCGCCTTTGAAAGCACCCGCCACTGGTTCGATCGACTCTCAACCAGCCTTTACACCATCCGCAGCGGCGATCGACCGTTCCTCACCGTTATCGCCACCAACTCAACCCTGATGGGCGATCGCTTCAGTTCCCAACTCAAATACTTCCCCGCAAAAACCCTCATCGTCGGCGACGAAGCCCACAATCTCGGTTCCCCTCGCCTCGAAGCCAGTTTACCCCGTCATATCGGCTTGCGCTTGGCCCTCTCGGCCACCCCCCAACGACACTTCGACGAAGAGGGTACTGAAGCCGTTTTCGACTATTTCGGTCCGGTGCTGCAACCGGAACTTACCCTCGCCGACGCGATTACCCAAGGGGCGCTGGTGCGCTATCGTTACTATCCCATTCCGGTCCCCCTAACCGATGCCGAATCCCAAAGTTACGCCAAACTAACCCGGCGCATCGGCTGGGCGCTGATGGATCGCGAGAACGATCGCTCTCGAGAACCGACGCGCGAAGATGTAACGGCATTATTGATGCAGCGATCGCGCCTGATTGGGGCTGCTGCCAATAAATTAACTGCCCTGCGGCAATTAATGGAACCTCGGCGCAATACCTCCCACACCCTGTTCTACTGCGGTGATGGGGCGATCGAAGCCACGGGAGAATCTCAACTCGATGCCGTCGCCCGCCTTTTGGGACGGGAAATCGGCTATCGCATCAATACCTATACAGCCGAAACTTCCCCCATCGAACGAGAACAACTGCGACATCGATTTGAAACCGGACAGTTGCAAGGATTGGTAGCGATTCGCTGTTTGGATGAAGGGCTGGATATTCCGGCGACTCAAACGGCGGCAATTTTAGCCAGCAGCAGCAATCCCCGTCAATTTATCCAGCGGCGAGGGCGCATCCTGCGACCGCATCCAGGCAAAGAACGAGCAACCCTATTCGATTTCATCGTCATGCCACCAGAACTCGATCGCGACACTTGGGAAGTCGAACGCAATTTACTCAAAAAAGAACTCAAGCGATTTGTCGAGTTTGCCGATTTGGCGGAGAATTCTGGAGAAGCGCGAGTTGGGTTACTGAAGATGCAGCAGCAGTATGGATTGCTCGATCTTTAATTACAGGTCTCGAGGAGGAGTGAGTCAGAATCAATCGAGACTCGGGTGATGCTAATAATCTCAAAAGTTCCCGATCGAAATCAGCATAGGCGATCGCGCTGACTGGCAACCTAAGATTCGCAAGCAAAGCAATACCATCGCCATCCCGATCGCGATTGCTGGTGTCGTTGGGGTCGCCCGGACGAAAATTACTCAGACCCATGACTGGGGAAAACTTCTGTGATTATTGGGCTTCTGGATCGACCGAATTCGATCTAACTTTTCGATTTTGAATCTTGGTATCGGCTAGACTGAAAACCCACCAAATTAGATGAGTGTATTGAGCGCATTCAAACCATAGAAAAGTGAAGATAAAGTAAACGATAACGGCAGACTCTAAACCTCGATAACGCAGTTGGATAATTTTGTGCAAGCTGTACCCACACAAAGTTAGATAAACTAACATTCCCCAGATTCCGACCGATAACGTTGTATCCAAAATTAAGTTATGTGCTTTATTAGAAGGAATTGGTAACGAGCCGATTTTCCCGTCTCGACCGAGATAGTCAAAGCTAAATTCACCCAAGACGTATACTTTGGCGACGAGTTCGGGCTTGCCGACATAGGGATAAGCAATGCCAAATCCATCAAAACCCCATCCCAATTGGGGGCGAAGGTAGATACCCCGCGCTGCCACTTTCCATAGGTAAAGGCGATCGGAAGTAATTTGTCGAACGATTGGCAATCCTTGAATCGGTCGATTTATTGTTACCATTCCAATTGCAAGCAAAACAATAAAAGCGGCGGGAACGAGTAACTTGTAATACTTTCGTCCGAGTATGTAAAAGGTTGCTGCTAAAAAAGCGAGAATTGCGATTCGAGTTCGACCGAGCAATAAAGCCGTAACGACCGGAACTAATATCCCAACAAGTTTTTTAGCTGAGAGCCAGCGCCACTGCCATGCTATTAAAGCCAGTACTCCAGTCATAGCTAAAACCAAAGCTGCATGACCGCGATGGGAATAAAAGCCGATGGGTTGGTGGTCGCGGAAAACAGTGC
>JAXHUC010000087.1:0-27974 GCA_034189805.1 Cyanobacteriota bacterium | reverse complement strand
TGCCGCAATTCTCGAACCTCTTCAACACTCAAACCCGTGGTAGCGGCGATTGCCTCGTCATCGAGTCGATCGAGTAAGTTTCGGGCAATGGCACGAGTTGCTTGTCGTTCTCCTTGTTCGAGTCCTTGTTCCAATCCTTGTTCTAATCCTTGTTCCAATCCTTGCTCTCGACCTTGTTCTATTCCCAACGCGATCGCCCCTTGTTGGTCGTAAATAAACATTTCTCGACGTTCTAAATCTTCAAGTTCGGTAGGAGTTAAATCTGCTTGGTTGGCAATACCAAAGGCGCGATGAAGTTCGGGAATATCGTCCATGTTTTCGGGAATTTCAGTGAGCGATCGGGCATATTTAATAAAATAAATCCATTTATCAGTCAGGGTTTCCAGTTCGTGGAGTTCTTTGGTGAATTTCGGTAACTCGACGAATACCAGTTCGATTTCGTTATCGGGATAGGGATAGCCATCGTCTTTTTCTCGATAAACGAAGTGAGAAATCAGTTGCTCTCGATTTACAAACATCTCGAAATCCGTCAGTGTCAGAGCAATGACAGGTTTGAGCATTCGGTATCCTTCACCCGATTGAAGTTGAAAGGCATAGGTTTTTGCTGCATTGAACACCACTCGCTTTCCAAAGGACTGTACGTTGAGAACTTGCATTTCAATAATGACAAACGTGCCATCATCGAGCTGTGCTTTAACATCGAGATACGTATCTTTTAGCCCTTGCACTCTTGGCGGCAAGTTAGGATTGATAATTTCTAAGTATTCGATGGTCGGATTTCCATCATATATTAAGGCATTGAGAAAGCTAATGAGAATATCTTTACTTTCAGAAGACCCAAATATTTTTTTGAAAGCATAATCGGTTTTGGGATTGATAAATCTCATTTTTTTTATTAAATAGAAATATCGGAATAGAGCAAGTAGTTATTTTTTGTACAAAAATACAACACAAGAAGGGGAAACTTAAATATATCATTACTCGAAACCCCTGTAAACTCGTTCGGTGACAAGACTTCGATCATCACTTTAGGATACTGTTTGAAGTCTCGATTTTGCCGATCGCGTTCGTCACTTGTGACAAATAAGTCTGGATAGTAGTAAATACTTCTAGAAGCAATCTTCACCTTCATATCTGCTGCATATCCCCGACAGGTTCGACCCCGTAAATGCGGGTAAATGTATTATGGGCATCATTTGCCCCTGCCATTCCATAGACTCGTCCGTTGACATACTCGTGCTTAATCGAACTCGTCTTTTCTCGTTCTAGATACTTTTCCGGAGAAAGGCAATCTCGGTCGTGCATTGGCGATCGTGATGAGACTCGAGAACAGCTTCTGAACTTTATGGTAGCGCTTGACGGGAGAACTCTCGCGAGTTGCTGCGATCGCACAGATACGGTTTCAAGAAAACGCGCAAATCAAAATTTTGCCGTAACCCATCGCAGACCGCAGCAAATCGGTACAATAATATACACCAAACCGATCGCCTGCGGGTCTCAAACACGTGTCAGCTAATCCCACCTTTCTCCTCATTGACGGCCATTCCCTGGCTTTTCGCACCTACTATGCCTTTGCTAAAAGCCCGGAGGTGCGCTCGCCTAAATTCCCTACCGAATCGATCGGAGCGATCGATTCGTACAAGAAAAAGGGCATAGCACTACGCACAGCCGGCGCGCGACATAAGCGTTAATATTCAAAACCCCACTTAGTCAGGCGTGGGCTGAATGCGCGTGGGCTGAATGCTCAGTGCTATAACGGTCGATCTTGCCAACTTATCAGTTCCAAAACCCAAATGCCTGCAAAAGATATCTACCACAATGCCGTTAGATTTGCGTTAATCAAAGATGGCTGGGAGATTTTAACAGACAACTACAACTTGGAGTTTGGTGGCGATCGCTTATATGTCGATATTGCAGCCAAAAAATCGATTACCGCTCAAAAGCAGGATCGGAAAATTCTCGTAGAAGTCAAAAGCTTTTTAGGTCGATCGTTTGTTAACGATCTAGAGAAGGCTGTCGGGCAGTATATTATCTATCGGGATATTTTAGCTGAAACAAATTCTGAATTCAAATTATACTTGGCGATCTCCAAAGGGGTGTACAAAAGTAATTTTTAACGAAAGTTATCTCAAACTATTGTAAATCGAAATCGACTAAAGTTATTAGTTTTTGATGCCCAGAACGAGGAAATAGATCGATGGATAGAATAGCATATTTACGAAATGCGGTTCGAGAGGTTTTGAAGGACTATCATCAACTCAACGAAAAATCGAATTCTACGACTGAAAGTTGTTTGGTATTTGATGAGCAGCGGGAGCAATACCTGCTGCTATTGATGGGTTGGCACGAAGACGAACGCATTAAGAGTGTGATGATTCATATTCGTTTGAAAAATGACAAGATTTGGATTGAAGAAGATTGGACGGAAGAGGGAGCGATCGCCGATTTACTCCAAAAGGAAATTGCCCCCGAAGAGATCGTGTTAGCGTTTCATCCCCCTCACCTGCGACCATATACCGAGTTTGCGATCGCCTAGAATCTCTCATTTCAAAGGTGTGCGATCGCGCAAATACGGCTTGAAATACGAAAATTGAAATTGCGCCGTGACGCACCGCAGCTTGTCACAAATCGGTACAATAATATACACCAAACCGATCGCCATTCCCGATATCTCGGTGCGTGGCCGCGGCTTGAATTCTCGTCATTTCCACAATTTGCCGACGGAGCCACACACCCGACCCCGAGAATTAACAAGACATTACTCAAAACTCAACCTTGTCATACAAATCTACGAAATCGACTTCTACAGAAATCGATTCTAATATTAACTTTGCCTCCAAACCATCGATATCCCGCAACAACCAGCCGCGATCGGTTTTGACATGATGCTCGATATGAGGTAGGTATTGGTCGATCGTCACGTACTCCATTAAATTGGGTATTGTCTGATAAAGCTGAAACTTTTCGCCGAGGTCGTAATTCCGCGTCGATTTTGATAGCACTTCAGCCACAAAAATAGGATTCATCACCGTATCCCTCCGTCCGGGTTTGAGTTCCAACGGTTCGGGAACCACCATCACATCGGGGTAAGTGTGGGTATTTGCATCCGAAATCCAAAGGTGCTGGTCGGTAATGAAAGCACGATAAGGTTTGCGCCGCAAAGCAAACGTTAAAGCGGTAATGAGATTGGCAGCAATCTGATTGTGGTTAGGCGTACCGCCAGTCGTTTCCAGAATCTCTCCATCGCGATATTCATGCCGGAGTTCGGATTGAGTTTCAAAATTAAAATATTCTGCTTCGGTGTAGGTTTTAGTCTCTGGTGTGGGGTTGCCAGTAGCAATCATCGGTCATACCTGCGATCGAAAGACTAATTTTAGTATGACATTGCGCTTCTTTAGAGTCCTCTTCACTTCGTAAAATAAAAGTGACGCTACTGCGCGATCGCCATGCTTGCTCGATCTCCCGACCTCAGTCCCGAAGACTACCTACAACTCGAAACCCAAAGCCCCACAAAACACGAATACTTCGACGGCGACATCTTCGCCATGGCAGGGGCAACGGATGCCCACGTTACGATTGCGGGCAACCTATTCGCCGACTTACGATCGCACTTACGGGGTTCGGGTTGCCGCGTCTTCATCTCCGATATGAAAGCCCGCATCGTTAAGCGCAACCGCTTTTTCTACCCCGATATCCTCGTCACTTGCGACCCTCGCGACACGGAAACCGACACCTATAAACGCTTCCCCAAACTCATCGTTGAAGTCCTTTCTAAATCCACCGAATCCTTCGATCGAGGCGATAAATTTCACGATTACCAAACCCTAGATAGCCTGCAAGAATACGTTCTCATTAATACCCAACACCATCGCGTGGAAATCTTCCGCCGCCACACCGATAGTCTCTGGCTGTTTCAAACCTACGAGAATTGCCAAACATTTCACCTGAAAAGCATCGACTATACCGGTACGTTTGAAATGCTTTATGAAGATGTAAGTTTAGAAGCGATCGATCGCCGGGAAGATAACTCTGGAAGTGAGAAATATTAAGCGATCGCCCCCGAAGAGATTGTTGCATTCATCCTCATTTTGCGCCCATCTCGATCGCATTCTGGTTGCCGAGTTTTCCCGATCAAATCGACAGATGCAACTGAGAGCCATTTTCTGTTTTTTGCACCTCAATGCGGGCTTGGAAGGCTTCCTTGAGGTGAGGAATGTGGGTAACGGCGAGGATGCAGGCAAAATCCGAGGCGATCGCGTTAATCGCAGACACCAAACGCTCGCAGCCTCGATCGTCCTGAGTGCCGAAGCCTTCATCCACGATTAGCATTTGCAGTGCCATTCCCGATCGCCTCGCCAGCAGTTTTGCCAGCGCCAGACGAATGGCAAAATTAATCCGAAAGGCTTCTCCCCCAGAGTAGGTTTCGTAGGGGCGAGTTCCCCGCGCGTCGGCAATCAGAATATCCAACGTATCAATGAGTTTTGTATTTTTCTTCGATCCCTTGCGCGCCCGTTGGGTGACAAATTGAACGTGGAGTTGATTGGCACTCAGCCGCGATAGAATCCGGTTGGTTTCCGCTTCGAGTTCCGGCAGCACGTTCTCGATGGTTAAAGCCTGGATGCCATTTTTGCCGAATGCTTGGGAGAGTTCCCGATACACTCGGCTTTGGCGGCGAATGGCTTTGAGCTGTTGCTGTCGTTGTTCGTACTCGGTTTGCAGGGCTTCGAGTTGCTGCTGTTGCTGTTGCAGTCGTCCGTATTCGGCGATCGCCCCGTCGAGTTCTCGGCGGCGTTGCTGGATTTTCCCGTCTAGGGTTTGAATGTCGGCACTGCGATCGGGAGTCTCGTCGAGTTGGGCTTGCACTGCCGCCATTTGCGATCGAGCCGTTTGGACTTCTCGATCGGACTGTTGTACGCTCTCCATCAAGCCCGCAATCCGCTGCTGCACGCGGGGATGTTCTTGCTTTGCCCCTCGCAATTCTTCCGATCGCCTCACCCACATTTGCGCCTCCCGCAGCGCCCCCCGCACCTGGTTGTGTGCCTCCAATTGATAGTCGAGGTTGGCAATATAGCGCTCCAAATCCGTCCGTTGCCGCGCCAGATCCGATTCCGTTTGCAACCGTTCGAGTTGCCGTTCCAAATCGCTGCGATGGGCCACCAGTTCCGGGCGGCGCTCGTCGATTTGAGCTTGTCGCTTCCGGGCGCTGCGCAGTTCTGCATCTTTAATTTGCGCCCACCGCAATCGATCGACTGCCCCTCGCGCCAGGGCGTGGTTTTTTTCATCGTAGTCGAGCTGTTCTAGGGTGCGATCGAGTTGGGCGAGTTCCGATCGCGCTTCCACAGCGTAATCCCCCTCGGCTAACGAGCGCTCGATCTCGGTTCGTTCGGTCGTCAGCCGTTCTAGAGTTGTCCGATCGCGATCGCCGGCTTCCAACTGCGCTTGGAGCTGTCCCCGCCGTTCTCTGAGGGTATCGTATCCCGCCAACTCCTGGCTCAATTGAAGGTACTCCTGGCGCAACACCTTGATTTCTCGGTCAGAGGCTTCGAGTTGTTCTTTGACCACCCAAAGCTGCCCCATCATGTCCTGATGCTGTTCTTGATGCTTTTGCGCCACCAAATCCCAATGATGCTCGTCAAGGGGGCGATCGCACAGGGGACACTGGGCATCGGGCACTTGCAGCATCTTAATTTTGCGATCGAACTCCTCAATTTGGACTTCGTAATCCCGTTGGTGGGCTTTGAGGCGATCGAGAAAACTGCGCCGTTCGAGTCCTTTTTCCCGCACTCGCTGCTGGTAAACCTGCTTTTTCTCCAGTTCGCCGATTTGCTCGCTCAGTTCGGTGAGGGCGGTTTGCAACTGCGCGGTTTGGGCATCTCGATCGCTCAGGGCCCTCTGTTGGGTCTGAATTTCCTCCAGGCGAGCGTGCAAGCGGGCGGTGGCGCGATCGAGTTCCGTTTGTAGATGCGATCGGCGCTGCATCAGCGGGGCGACTTCCGTTTGCAGGCGATCGAGGGTACTGACTCGATCTCGGGCTTGTTGCAATTGCGCCAAACCCGCTTCTACTTGGTCTGCCTGTGCCAAAATCTTTGTCAAATCTCCCTCTTGGCGATCGAGGGCTTCGAGTTCGGCGATCGCCGCTTGCTGCTGTTGCTGATACTCGCTAGCCTGTTGCATCAGTTGTTCTCGCACCCCTTCGCGCCGGGTTCGGGCATCTTGGAGGGCGTTGAATTTCTGGGAAAATTGCTCTTCTTCTCCCTGCAAGCGTTGAAATTCAGCATAACCGCCCTCGATTTGTGCCTCTTGCGCTAGGAGTCGATCGAGTTCTTCGGCGCGCTGTTGGGTATTGTCGAGTTCGAGTTGCTGGCGCTGGGATTCGAGCGATCGGGTTTCGGCTTGCTGTCGGTGCCAGTCGAGTTGCTGCCGCCATCCCTGGCGCTGATTTTGTTGGGCTTGCAGTTGCGCGAGAGTGCTGCGATCGCCTTCTTGTGCCTGCTGGAGTGCGTCGAGATGGGTTTGGGCCCCGGCGAGTTCGGAGGCGATTTCGTCTTCTGCGCGTAACTGTTCTTTGAGGGTTTCGAGATTCTGCACCAGCAGTTTTTCCTGTCCGGTGGTTTGGCTGGCAATCTCTTTGGCTTTTTTGGAGAGTTCGTCGTAGCGATCGAGTTTGAGCAAATCCGCGAGAATCTGTTTGCGATCGGACGGCGAACGCAACATAAACTCGTCGGCACGTCCCTGGCGCAGGTAAGCGGAATTGATGAACGTATCGTAGTCGAGTTTGAGATGGTCGAGAAGTTTTTGTTGGGTGGCCCGCAGTCCCTTGGCCGTGAGCGATCGAAATCCTGCTGGCGTTTCGACTTGAAATTCTAGAGAACTCGACTGCCCCCGACGGCGAGCGCGAATCACCCGACAAAGCTGCCCTTGGCTGTGGAAGGTAAAATCCACTCGGGCTTCTTTTTGACCGATATGAATCACGTCATCTTCGGAAGCCGCCCGACTTTTGCCCCAAATCGACCAGGCGATCGCTTCGAGTAGAGAAGATTTACCCGCACCGTTCGCCCCGCAAATACAAGCGGTGTGGAGTCCTTGAAAGTCTAGTGTGGCTTCTCGATAGCTAAAAAAGTTTTTGAGTTGGAGTTGGTGGGGAATCATATCGCGACTGCCACATCAAGCGCAGATATCGTGAAGGTGAGTCGATCGAGCCATCGGAGATTTCTAAAATTATGGGAAAAATACGCCATTGTTGTTTGGTTGTCCGATGCTTACTTCGCGACTGCGAGGTCAAAGGAAGAATGCCAAGTTTTGTGAGGCGTTTGGTTTTGGCGACCTACAATTTCGATCGGGGGATTTCGGTTCGAGAGGATGAATCGTAAGTGTTGTCTTTGCGGCAATTCCTCGACAATTGAAGTCACTTTCGATATTGTGAGCAGATTTTTTCCCGTTCTCCCCTTTTACTTTATATTGTTTTAATATTTGGGTTCTCGAACATCTATGAAAAAGGGGACTCGATCGTTAAGTCCCTCTGGAGAATATTCGATTTAAAATGGGCGATTGTTGGGAGAAATCGCTCAAATTATTACTTTATCGGTAAACATTCAGCACGAGCGCGATACTCCGTGCGGAGGCGCGCGCGCGAACGGCACAAGCAAGGTCGCAAGAAAACGCAGTTAGCATTGGTTGAATCAGAGTTCTTATTGGCCCAATTGGGAGTCGATGGCACGAGAATCCTTTGAAGTTCTAGCTTCCCTGACTCAAAACAAACTGATGGCTGACGGCTGATGGCTAAATGCTTACTTTTATCGATCGCCACTTAAACTGTAATGGTCTCAATCGTGCCGATCGAACGGTCTCGATCGTCTACAATATCGAAATATCGATCGAGTTCGGTAATCGCTAAGATGTACTGCACCGATTCTTTGAGATTCGATAAGCTGAAACGCCGTCCAGCTTGTTTGGCATATTTATTCGCCTCGATCAGCGTCACTAAGCCGACATTCCCAACCGAATCGACATTTGCCAGATCGATAGACCAGTGGTCATGTGAGGTATCGGCAAGCCGGAATAGTTCGATCCGAAGTGCGGCAGCCGCTTTTAGATCTAAATCGTCTTGAGGTTGAAGTATGACAGTCATCTCTTGGGAGTTTCCAACTCAACTATTCTCATCAATGCAAGTGTTTGCGGCAAGTGTTTCACATCAATGCTATTTGGATGTCCGCAGCATCCCTCGACTATCGATTTCTCTTCGGTCGTGAAGATGAAAACCGATATCGATTGCGAGTTTGTCACAACACAAGGATGAACCCCATCTCAATTGATGGACTTCAAAACAGGTGCTTCAATGGAGAAATTACAACCTAAGACCGATGAGGGCCTCCGACTTGGGCTGTAGAAATTGCGTTAAATTTCTTGACAACAGTCCTTATAAGAAGCAATGCAACCTTCTAGGGGTCGATCGGTTTTAAGGCTTTGAATGAAGTTACGAGCATCGACAAATAGGATTGCCGAACTTACGATCGTATTTAAGCATTTTTACGGAGGTTGTGGAGAGATGCTATCTGATTAACTTCGTATTTTTACGGAAACTTTAAAGTGCGCGATCGTTGCTTAACCGATACAACACAACTATCTCGAATATCGATTGACTGCCCGATTTGGCTACCCAATCATGACCGATCCCTCAGCCAGCAGTTTTTCTAACTGTTTGAGTGCGTCCATCTCCGATGCGTCAAACTCTTTCGACCACAGCAATTCATTAATTTCTTGCTCTAGGTCGGGGGTGATTTGACGAGTCTTAACGATTTCTTGAACGATCTGAGTGAATTTCATGGGAGAGTGACCTACACAACTAAACTCTGTCTGTATATTTCTACTATGATGTATCTCACCCATCAGGGCAGTGATGCATCTTTTCATATCATAGTGATTATACTGATATTCAACAGCGATCGATGAAGCACGGCTCAGTGACTCTCGTCACGGCCAAAAGGAGGAGTCGATCGCCAGGTCAAAAGCCAGGTCAATTGCTTGGAACCGATCGAGTCGCCCAATGCTTATGGCTATAGGCTTTATACTACGATTGCAAGCGGTCAATTGCAGGGGAGTCGCATTCCGGTTGCGGTTGCCACGACGAATGAGACGATCGATCGGATGTAGCAATTAATTCAATTTGACCGCGATCGTTTCGTTGCCATCCCGTTGCTTCGACAATCGGCGTTGGGGATAGCATCGGTGGGGTTGCGGATACTTCGGGTGGAGTTTCGATGAAGTTGGAGGTCACCTCGGCTGGAATTTCCCCGAGGCGAATATCCCGCCAGACCGTCCGTTCGGGCAAAACCTGGCTGGGATCTGCGGGCAATCCGCCATTACCGACGATCGCAAAGCGATTTTCGAGGGCCACCGCACAGCTATTTTGAATTTGGGTATTGCGGTTGAGGGGTTCGGTATTCAACGTCACTAGTCCCGAGGCCGGCTCGAGGCTCGGATTCTTCACG
The DNA here is from genome assembly GCA_034189805.1 of Cyanobacteriota bacterium. Taxonomy (GTDB): domain Bacteria; phylum Cyanobacteriota; class Cyanobacteriia; order Cyanobacteriales; family Geitlerinemataceae; genus Zarconia. The sequence goes on along the minus strand of JAXHUC010000087.1, from coordinate 18,486 downwards.
GTAACGATGCCATCGACACCGAATTGAGAGCTGGCACTGATGCTGCTATCAGGGGAAATAAATAATCCTTGAGTGGTAATCTCGATGTTGCCTCCCGCGCCTGCTCGGGCATTGGCATTGATGCGGCTATTTTCGAGGAGGGCACTTGTGCTTTGAGTCAAAGAAAGGTTACCTCCATTTCCCATACCACCCGCTTCGGCAGCGATCGAACTCCCTCGACGCAGTTGCAAAGAATCCTGCACTTGCAAGTCGATATTGCCCCCAGCTCCAGAGACTGTCGATGCGGCGATCGTGCCGAGTGAGTCAAGGGTAACTCGATCGGCATTAATTCGGATATCTCCTGCATTCCCCGCACCTACGTTGCCCACCGTTATCTGAGCGCCATCGGTAATGCGTAACTCGCCCGTGGAAATGGCGATCGTCCCGGCATCTCCACTAGGAACGGGGGCAAGGCCGAGAATTCGTTGAAACAGTGGCGATGGGAATTGGGCTTCCGACTGAATACTACTGAAAATGGGTTCTCCGTCCAAAACCGTAAATCCGCTGACCTCGATGCTTTCGGTGGCAAAGATCGAAAGATTGCCAGCATTGCCCGAAGCTACTGTAGAAACGCTGAGCGAGCCGCCATCTCGAATCCGCAAGTTGGCGGTGTTAACGGTCAGCTTTCCGGCATTGCCAGTATTGATACTGCGCGATTGAATCGCACTGCGGGGATCGCCCAAACCCATTTGAGGATTGATGCCAATCACCTCAATAAAGTCCAAAGCATTAATGGTTAAAGAACCACCGTTACCAGAACCCAGAGTGGTGGCAGAAACCTGTCCTCCATCTCGGATGATTAAACGATCGGTAGTAATAGTCGTGTTTCCTGCATCACCGGCAGGAAAAGCCAGAGACTGAATGCGATTCACCGGATCTCCTGGCAAAGGTGCAATTCCAAACATTTGCAGAGACTCAGATGCCGTTACCGTAACATCACCACCAACACCCTCACCAAAATTTGCACTACTAATTATGGCTCCATCCACTACATTTATGTGACGACCGCTTACAAGAATATCGGCCCCTTTTCCCCTTCCTAAGTTTTGAGCTTCAAAGCCCGTATGAATCGTTAACCCTTGTGCATTTGTTGTTTGAGATTGCCCGATGATGTGAATAGCCTCGCTAGCGGTGACAACAATACTGCCCGATCGCTCTCCCTGATTCTGAATTAACAAACTCGAACCATCGAGAAGTTCGATATTACGCCCTCGAACCTGGATCGATCCCCCTTCACCGCTTGCATCGGCTAGGGCTTGAGAGTGCAGTTGGATATCTCCAAAATCCCCCGCGTTCTCGTAATCGAACATCGTTCCGGTTTCCGTCGGTTCGAGGCGCACCACTCCCGAATTCGCGCTGCCAATTTCCACGCGCCCGGATTCAGCGACGAGCAACCCACCATCCAACGTCACCTCTCCCCCCAGCAATGCTAAGGTTTCTCCGGGGTCAACTTGCAAGCTCGCACTCGTATCGCCGCGATCGAGGGATTCAAATCCGCTACTTCTCACTTGTAAAGAATGTCCCATCCCCCGAACGGCTATGTTTCCTGGATTCGTTCCCATTTGCAAGCCAACGGGAACGTTCACGCTTAATAATGGCTGCACGTTTGGTTCCGTGGCACTGAATAAACTTCCATCTGCAAACAACACGCTCTCGGCGGTACTCCCGAAGAACGAACCGCCAATATCCAACCGCGCGTTCGGTCCGAATTGGATGCCGTTGGGGTTGATTAAAAATAGATTCGCCGTGCCGTTGGCGCGAATTAACCCATCGATGTCAGAGAGGTTATCTCCTGTGATGCGGGTGATGATGTTATCGATACTCGCAGCATTATTGAAGAATGCTTCATGTCCGGTGGGGAGGTTAAAGTCTTGGAAACTGTGGAAAAGGTTGCTCCCGGCAGCCGTTCCCCCGTCGATCGTAAAAACGCTGCCATCGGGAAGGACGATCGAATTATTCGGTAGGGTGGCATCGGGGGTAATCTGCCCTCTGGCAGGAAGTGGAACCCACCCCCCGAAAACAATCGCCGCACCGACAAGTCCGAGGACAATTTCAGCCTTGTTCATCGGTATTCTTAAATTGAACCTGTTTAGCTGTCTATTTCTCTTTCAAATCTATATCGAAACAGCCAAAACGGATTCCCAGTTAAAAATTAGGTGTCAAACAATTAGCGATCGCGTCTCGGGTGTGAGTCGTTTGTTACGATTCGCTGCGTCCGGTCACCGAAAGTCCGTCCACCACGATCGATGGCGTGTAGCAAGAACCGTTCCAATCCGCATCCCCTCCGAGGGAGATCGTCTCTTTGAGGGCGGTGTAGATATTGCCCGACACCATCGTATCTTTAACTCGCCCCATCACTTGACCGTTTTTCACCCAATAGCCGAGGGCGACGTTAATCGAGAAATCCCCGGAAATACCACCACCGCTACCGAGGATTTCATCGACGATCAAACCGTTATCGAGTTGGGCGATCGCATCTTGCAGAGAACCGGTTCCCGGCGCGACCAAAAAGTTGAATAGTCCCGGAGAGGGATAGCTGCCCAATCCCGGTCGAAAGCCATTCCCCGTGCTACCGCTACCCAGGCGGCGACCGATGGCGCGATCGGTATAGAACAGTTGCAAGATGCCGTCTCGCACGAAGGCACACGATCGCGTCGGCATTCCTTCATCGTCGAAGGGGCAGCTATAAGGCCCTTTTTCCGGGTGTTGGGAGAGGGAGATCAGGGGGGAAGTAACGGGTTCTCCGAGGCGATCGCTCCAGGGTGAAGACCCCTCGAGGACTCGCTTGCCGTTGAGGGCGACTTGCACGGTTTCCCACAAAATATCGGCGGCCTTGGCGGTGAAGAGAATCGGGACGCGACCTTTGGGGGGAGGAACGTTTTCCCTCGCCCATTCCAGCCGTTGGAGAATTCGAGCGATGAGGAGATCGGGATCGAGGACATCTCGCTGGGTTTGACCGTCGGAAACGCTGAGGAGGTCTTCTCCGCGCACCCATTCGGTTTCTAAATAGCTGCTGAGGGTGGTGTCGGTGTGGGCGCAATCTAACCCGGCCGAATCGATCAAGCGGGTGGTTTCGACATCGTATTCCCACTCGGCGTTGCAGAGGATTTCCGGGTAGGTTTCTCGAATCCGGGCGATCGCCCCTCGCCCCCACTCGATGAGCTGTTCGACGGAAACGGCCGTCCCAAAATCGGGATATTTGACTTGACGGGGTTCGGTTAAATCTGGGGTTTCGGGTGGATTGAGAGCGCTGATGGAAATCGCCCGATCGACTAAATCTTGGGGATTCACCGCACCGTAAGCCACCGCCAGTCCCGGCCGACCGGATTTCCACAACCGCAGCGACGTGCCTTGACTTTCTGCACTTTCGAGTTGTTTGAGTCGGTTGGCCTCGAAGTACGCGGGTTTGGACAAAGAGCGCGACTCGAAGACTTCTGCCGCCTCGGCCCCGGATTTGAGAGCGAGTTCCAAAATTTGTTCTACCATAAGCCCGGAAATAGTTTGCTGCGATCGGTTACCAGTAGCGAGCATCTCGCGTCCATCCATCTCAATCCCTGCGTTCCTCCTCCATCAACGCATTTCTCTCAATCTTTCGTTTGCCGCCTCACCGCGTCTGTCTCGTCCTCGCCGTACGGATGCTTGCATTTGAGATGGCGCTCGAGGGGTTCGCAAGGTGGGAATCATCCCCATAACAGTTGGCAAGGAGGCGATCGCTATCCCAAACTCAGTTCTTGAAGCAGCCAAAATCCGGCAAAAGATTCGGAATTGGGATCGGCTTGAATTGCCAGAAAGTGAACCCCCCGAGCGTCTTGCTTCATCTTCTCGAAGTTGCGAGCCTCCGTTTGGGTGGCACGATCGACTAAATCGGCGAGAATCCAACTGTTATCGGCCCCGGTTTCGAGCAAGAATTGGGGTCGATCGCGATCGAGCAATTTCAAAAATCCCAACTCTAACCCCGACATCCACGCCGCCACGGGAAAGGCTCGATCGGAAAAGACGATCGCCCCTGGAATCGGAGTATCCGGGTCAACCCCCGCCAGAGACAAGGGAAACCCTTCACCAAAATCGATCTCCCACTCGGGCATTTCTGCTAAATCTTTGGCGGATAGGTTGACAAATGCCCACTTTTGCCCTTCTAAGGCATCGGGAAGTTTTTGGGGAACCGATGGCTGGTAGAGTACCGAGGCTGAGGATGCGCTCGAGGCTTGATAGTTCGGCTCGTTCGGGTACACTTCCTCCATGCGATCGCGCAACCAACCCTCCAAAGCAATGGTACGACGGCTGATTTTGACATCGAGTCCCAAATCTTTGCAGGCTTTGGTAATCATGTTGTTCATCTGCCGCCGGAAAAACCGAATATTGGTCGGTGGGTTGGGGGCCTCGGCAATCGCTTTTGACATAGCTTCCCCCAGCCAGATCGAGTTGACGGTGGTACTGGGGCAATACTGAGCGTAGCGAAACAGAGATTCGGGCGATCTCGTGGTGGTCGTCGGACGTTCGATCGCCAAAAGTTCCCAAAGCTTTTTCTGGTTTTCGTCCAAAATCGGACGCGAGTAAAAATCGATTTCCCAAACAGTTCCCATGCGATGCACTTATCCGAATCGGCGATTTCTCTGTAACTATCATACGCCGCGAGTGTCCGTCCGATCTCGATCTGCTAGGTGGGGAAATGGGAGCAAGGGGAGCAGGGGGGGAAATGGAGGAAACGGAGGAAACGGGGAAGAATGAATGCAAAATGCAAAATTCTCTTTGTCTCCCTTGTCTCCCTGGTCTCCCTGGTCTCCGCGTCCCTCACCTCCCTATTGTGTCAAATACCGTTCGATGAGGAGAATGGCCACGATGTCGTCGATGGGACGGGGGGGCGATCGCATTCCTTGGGGAACCAGGCGAGTCAGTCCTTTGGGGGGAAACATTTCCCAGTAGCGATCGCGGGCTTCTAAGGTACTGTAGCGCTCGTCTACCATGACAATTTCGATCGTCTCGGGTAGGTCTGCCGCAAACTGTTTGCGCCAGGTTTTCGCGGTGGTTTGGTTGCCCATTACCACGATCGAGATTTGGTATTTCTGGCACAGGGAACGGACGATGGCGATCGCGTCGGAGGAGGCAATGACCTCGTGGTAGAGCAGTTCTCCGGTATCCGAACGAACGGCAATACCGCATTTATCTCGACCGGGATCGAAGCCTAGATAGTTGTTCGCCATAGTTTTGCCACAGTTTCGTTGGTGTCAATTTCCGGTCAGTTCGGTGTCAACAAGCTCAACCGATCGCCATTACCCATTCTCCGTTCCCCGTTCCCCTTCCACACCTGGGGTTTGAGATAATTCACATTCGACGTGCGTTAAAAACTTGGGTCGATCGAAATCGCCTTGAAATCATCGGGTCGATCCAAGGTACAGGTCTTATGGTGATTTGGGTTGTTATTCGGGGTGGAGGTTTGCGTGAGGAACTTCAATTTCGATCGCGGTTCGCGATTGCGATGGTTGTCGCGATTGTCTACCTGGCACGATTGCCATTCAATGGTGGTGTCGAAGCGATTGTTGCCCGTGTAAGTGAGGGTTTCCATCCCGGAACATCCGACTCCTGACAAGGGAATGCGATCGCCTCCCTGACTCAGGCTGACGGTTCCCAGGCAGGAGTTACAGGTCATGCGATCGCCCACTTGCGCGTCTGGGGGAAACGAGCAGGCCATTCTCGTACAACCCGTCGGTTCGATCTGTAATTCTCCCACCATAGCGACGGGGCGATCGAGCCATTGACTCGGTTCGCTCAAAAATTGCCCCAGATCGAGAATATCCGGCATGGTGGAGTCGGGTTCGGCTGTCAGTTCGAGCAGTTCGGCGATCGTATCCTCAGCGGCTTTGTAGGTCGAACCGAACGCCCCATCGTAGACGGCCGAGAGAATCCCATCGATATCGCCAGTGCCGAAAAAGATATAGCGATCGTCCGAGGCTTGAATGAAGTCGTCGCAGGAAGTCTGATTGAAACCGCGAATTTGAACTTCCGTCGGACCGTCTCCTTTAAAATAACGATCGACTTCGAGGGTGAGAATATCGTCGTTCGCGTTCGTTACCGTCGCTTCAAACACGTAAGGGGCCGCTTCCACCCGCGCTTCTAAGGGGGCCGGACGAGCGCCGGGAACGGGAGAACAGGCCAAACTGGGTTGGGTTAAGAACGAACCCCAACCGATCGAAGCGAATAATAGCAGTCGGAAAGTATCTTGGGGACGAGGGAATCGGAAGGAAAAATAGGTCATGGGTAATGACGCGAACTGAAAAATGACTCACTTTTATGTTAGTGAGAGCATCGTTATTTTGAGGGGAATTCTTGTCAGTTCGGTCAATGTCACAGGATTTGCGATGTAGTTAAATCTCAGAATTGTGCACATGTGCAAACATGTCGATCGCCCGATTTTGATATTCGATCGCAAAGGGTTATGTCTATCTAAGTTCTGTCTATCGAATACAAACGATTGAAAATCCCGATCGGAGAAAGGAGAGCAGAAAACGATTAGAAGCAGCAACAAAGTCATCAAAATTTGAGCTTCTAATTTACGTTAAGAATTATTTCCGAATTGTTACAAAAATATACCAAAGAGAAGAGGAAGCAACAGACTTCCTCTCCCAATGAAAAATCCTAAGAAATCGTCAGTATGCCAAGCCCATGCTGCGGGTGGTTTCTGCACCCAGATAGACGCGGATACTGAGGAAGTCCGTCGGGCAAGCCGTTTCGCAACGCTTGCAGCCAACGCAATCTTCGGTGCGAGGAGAAGAGGCAATTTGCCCCGCCTTGCAACCGTCCCAGGGAACCATTTCTAGCACGTCGAGAGGGCAAGCCCGGACGCACTGGGTACAACCAATACAAGTGTCGTAAATTTTAACGGAATGAGACATTGAATAAAAACCCCAAATGAGTTTTCAACAGGATTTATTACCACGAAACAAAAAATGAACCCTTTAGCCTAAAGCGAAAGGAGTTAGACATTTTCAGAATCATCGATCAGTTTATCGTGTTGTTCTAAGTCACATCACAAAATGAAGCAAAACTTTAACAAAGGTAAAGTCCTAGAAACAACTTAAAAACCGATTTTTGTCAATAGGTTGCGAGTCGAGGCAATGTGTTTCCCGAGTCCAAGTTGTTTGGGGTCGAGACCCAAGGCAAGACCGACGAGTTGGGGGAGGTGCAGTACCGGGATTCCGAGGGAGCGATCGATAACTTTTTCCACTTCCGGCTGGCGGGAGTCGAGGTTGAGGTGGCACAGGGGGCAAGGCGTGACGATGCAATCTGCCCCGGCTTCGATCGCCTCGAGAAGATGATTCCCCGCCATTTTGAAAGATTGCTCGGTGGCGTAGCTGGAGATCGGCCAACCGCAACATTGAGTGCGCCCGCGATAGAAAATGGGTGTCGCGCCGAGGGTCTCGAACAGGTTTTCCATCGATCGGGGGTTGTGGGGGTCGTCGTAGGGAAGATGGGTTTGGGCGCGCAGGAGGTAGCAGCCGTAGAATGCAGCGCATTTGAGACCGGAGAGCGATCGCCGCACTTTCTTGCTAATCGCTTCTAAGCCGTAGTCGCCCACCAATGCCCAGAGGAGGTGTTTGACTTCGGACGTGCCGCGATAGGGAGAGCAATGTTCTTTCGCCAGCAGACCGTTGACCCGATCGAGATAAGCCGGATCGCTGGTTTGATGCTCTTTGAGACGCTCGTCTACATGACCGATGACCCCCTGACAGGTACTGCAATGGGTGAGGAGGGGCAGGTTGAGTTCTTCGGCGAGAGCGATATTGCGAGCGTTGACGGTATCTTCGAGAAATTGGGACTCTTCTTTGAAGGTTCCCGAACCGCAGCAGGCGGCTTTTTTGAGTTCGATCAGTTCGATTCCCAGCGCCGTTGCCAAGGCATCAGTCGATTGGTACAGTTCGCGACAAGCTCCTTGGGCAACGCATCCAGGGAAGTAAGCGTATTTCAGCATTGGAAATCGGGGATGAGGTATAGCCAAATTGTATAGACCCAGCGCGGGGGAACCAGTCGATGTTTGGTTTTTCTTCCGTTCTGTCGGGCGATCGTCATGGGTGACTAGTTAAGGCGGTATTCACTTTGTCAGCTTGCCAATTCTCGGCTGAAAAACCCGGAGTTGGGGGGTCTCCCCCCAAACCCCCCGATGGGGGACGAAACGCCTCCCCCATACCCCCTGCGTACAAGAGTGATATCGTGAAAAATTATAGTGTGAAAAAAGGTCAAGCGATTCGAGTCAGCCAACTTGACACCGAAAAAATGACTGAACTTGTTACTAATGAGCGATCGCCGCATCGATAAAATCGCGATACAATATCAATAATTTGCTTAACATTTCTTCATTAAATTTAGTAACAAAACTTCTGATCGAGACAGAACCATGACCACTTCACTCAATCCCAGCACAGACGAGATAGCCGGACAGTACTGGCCCTGGCGCGGCTATAACGTCTATTACGTCAGCGCGGGCAATCCCCATCCCCAGCGTCCGCCTCTGTTGCTGGTGCATGGGTTCGGCGCGTCCACGGACCACTGGCGCAAAAACGTCACCGGATTGAGGGATGATTTTCAGGTATTCGCCATCGATTTGTTGGGATTTGGCCGATCGCAAAAACCAGCAATTGCTTATAGCGGGGAACTCTGGCGCGACCAACTCCACGATTTCATCACCGAGGTTATCGGACAACCGACCGTGTTGGCGGGGAACTCCTTGGGGGGATACGCGGCCTTATCGGTGGCGGCGCAGTACTCGGAATCCGCAGCCGGGTTGGTGCTACTCAATAGTGCCGGGCCGTTCAGCGAAGGCCAACCGAATGAAAGCGAACCGGAACCCAATTCTAGCAATGCCAAACCCGCGCGCAAACGAAATTCTGGCTTAGTTTCCGGGGCATTGCGATCGCTCGTGCGGCAGAAGTGGGCGATTTGGCTGGTGTTCCAAAATACGCGCCGCAAATCGGTGATTCGCAAAACCTTAGAAAAAGTATACGTCGATCGCACAGCAGTGACCGATCGCTTAGTCGATGAAATCTTCCGTCCCTCGGGAGATAAGGGGGCTTTTGGAGTGTTCGCCTCGATTTTCAGCACTCCTCAAGGAGAAAAAGTCGATGTTCTGTTGCAACAGCTATCTTGTCCTTTATTGATGCTGTGGGGAGAAGGCGACCCTTGGATAAACGCGCGCGATCGGGGCATGAAGTTTCGTCAATTCTATCCCCAACTGACAGAATATTACCTCAATGCCGGACATTGCCCCCACGATGAAATTCCCGATGAGGTGAATGGGTTGATTCGGGAGTGGGTTTTGGAGAATGAAAATTGAAAAATTAAAAATGCGTCTTGAAAAGTTGAAGATTACGCTTCATTTAGGCGATCTAAAACCTTGAGTCAATCGTAGAGTGGGCAGTTCTGGCTCCAACTTCCTGAACTTTTTCCGAAGAGAATTGCTCACCTTAACTAACGATTTTATATTATTACTATCGGTCTAACGAATAATTGAATAAACTTTTGTTGGTTGGATGCGAGTTTTTTGAGGCGATCGCCGATAATAGAATTAACTGGTTTTCCCTCTTCTTCCGATGGCTTATCCGCTTCAAGAAAAATATATCAACCTACTAACCGATTTTGGCTTTAAACGGGTGTTTGGTACAGAGCCGAATAAAGCCTTACTGGTTGATTTTTTAAATACCCTACTTCCTCCCTACCATCGCATTCGAGATGTTAGCTATAAAACGACCGAAAATCTAGGCAATACTCCAGTTGACAGAAAGGCAATTTTCGATATTTACTATCAAGGCGAAAACGGAGAGCGGTTTATTGTCGAGATTCAAAAAGCCAAGCAGAACTTTTTCAAAGATAGAAGCGTATACTACGCAACGTTTCCTATTCAGGAACAGGCATTACAGGGAGAGTGGAATTACAAGCTAGCTCCCGTTTATATGGTCGGGGTCTTGGATTTTATATTTGACGACCACAAAAATGAAGATACTTTAATTCATACCGTGCAACTCAAGAATCAAGATTGCCAGGTATTTTATGACAAGCTCAAGTTTGTTTATATTGAGTTACCCAAGTTTACCAAATCACCAGAGCAATTAGAGTCTCACTTGGATAAGTGGTTGTTTTTGCTCAAAAACTTACCAAATCTGAACGAGCCTCCCCAACTTCTGCAAGAATCGATTTTTAGCAAGCTTTTTGAAGTGGCAGAAATCGCCAACTTTTCGCCCGCAGAATGGGATAGCTATCATAATAGTCTCAAGTATTATCGCGATATGAATAACGTAGTGAATACAGCGCGAGAAGAGGCACGACAGGAGGGAATGCGATCGCTTTTGATTCGACAACTTTCTCGTCAGTTGGGAGAGATTCCCGACACAGCGCGAGAGTCGATCGATCTGCTTTCGTTAGAGGCGTTGGAAGCTTTGGGGGAAACACTATTTGAGTTGGCGAATATCGATGAGTTAATGGGTTGGTTGGACGATCGATAATTACAGATTTAATGACAGAATGAGGGGCGATCGGGTTGTCATGGTTTTAGAAAGAGGGAACAGCTTGATCGCGCCAGCGTAGAAGAGCCGCAGCTTGGGCTTTTCGGAGTATGAAGAGATCGGCTTCGCGGCGCAGTTGCAGGAGTTCCCAGCGTTCGGCTTCTGCGATCGTACCATCTTGGTTGCGTTCCAACAGGCGATTGTAACGTTCTAAGTCGGCTGGGGTTTTGCGGCTGCGAGAAACTTCCCACAGGCGATCGTCGTTGAGTTTGTCGAGGGCAGCAATCTCGGCTTGAAATTCCTCTGGGATATCGTCCCATGCGGGGGGACTACCCACTTGCAGTACTCGCATCATCACCGCTTCAAGTGGTTCTCCGGTCGCGCGGGCAGTGTTGAGAAAGCGCTGGTACAGGGGTTCGGGAATTTGCAGCGTTACGGTTTCGACGGTCATATCGAGCCTCACTTTTTATCGGAGTAATGCTTGGAATCGCGGATCGTGGCGGATGCTGTCGAAATCAGAGTCCGTGCGAGCCATTTTGCGTCCTTCTTCGGGAGCCAGTTCGATCGCCTGTAGCAAGCTCTTAATTGCTTGTTCTGCCTTGTTTTGCAACGCATAGCAACAGGCTCGATCGTACCAAGCCGAGGCATTGTCAGGGTTAAATTCGAGGGCTTTGTCGTAGCTGGCAATGGCTTCTTCATATCGTCCTAAGTCATCTAGCGCCATCCCTCGGTTATACCAGGCATACTCATTTTCCGGATTGATTTCGAGAGCTTTATTGTAGCTAGCAATGGCTTCCCCATATCGTCCTAAGTTTTTCAGAGCAATACCTTTGCTATTCCAAGTGTCATCGTCCTCTGGCTGGAGTTCGAGGGCTTTATCGTAGCTGGCAATGGCTTCTTCGTATCGTCCTGAGTCATCCAAGGCGCTACCTCGGTTGTACCAGGCGACATCATACTCTGGGTTAATTTCGAGGGCTTTATCGTAGCTGGCAATAGCTTCCTCATATCGTCCTAAGTTGGCAAGAGTCTTACCACGACTATTCCAAGCTTCACGATCTTTGGGTTGACCTTCGAGGATGCCATATTGTTTCTCGGTTGTTGTAAGAGTCACATCCCGATTTCCATCGATCAATTCTGATGGTTTTTCTTGCGGCGATTCTGACTGAGCGCTCATCTAGATTTCTCCGGTTTTACAGCCTCAATAGAACTGACCGATTCACGATCTGAATAATTACGCGATGACAGGCAATCGATTAAATCGGGCATCGGGTTCTCAAATGGTTCAATATATAAGTCAGAATGCGATGTGCTACCCATTCTCATTGCGAACTCATTGCGAATGGGCCCGTAAAAACGATCGCCTCTCCAGGAGAAACGACATCGCCCTGACTGTCAACGGTAACTCCATAAATTGTAATGACAAATCCGATCGAACCGTCGTACGATCTAACCGCTCCCGTTCGCGTGGGTTTAATCGGGACGGGTTATGCTGCCGCGCGCCGCGCTGATGCCTTTACCGAAGACGGGCGATCGCACCTCGTTGCCGTCGCCGGTTCCGATCTCCCCCGCGCCCAGGAATTTGCCGCCCCCTACTCTGCTGTTGCCCTCGACTCCTGGGAATCCCTCGTCCAACGCCCTGATGTGGATTTAGCAACCATTTGTACCGTCAACAGCGACCACGGCCCGATCGCCCGCGCGGCACTGCAACAGGGAAAACACGTCGTCGTCGAATATCCCCTTTCCCTCGATCCCATCGAAGCTGAAGAACTCGTCACCCTCGCCGCCCACAGCGGAAAACTCCTCCACGTCGAGCATATCGAACTCCTGGGGGGATTGCACCAGGCCCTCAAACGCGCCCTACCGGAGATTACCCCGGTTGCCTACGCCCGCTACATTACCATCACCCCGAAACATCCCGCCCCCCGTCGCTGGTCTTACCAACCCGAAAAATTCGGCTTTCCCCTGTGTGGGGCCCTCTCGCGGGTCAACCGCCTGACGGACTGTTTTGGCGAGGTGACGCGGGTGAGTTGCCAAGATCGGTACTGGGATACCCCCGATGGCAACTTTTTCACCGCCTGTTTGTGTGCGGCCGATTTAACTTTTGCCTCGGGGGCAATCGCCGAAGTGGTTTACGGTAAAGGGGATGCCTTCGGACAGCGCGAAAATCGGTTTGAAGTGTACGGGGCGAAAGGTACGCTGATTTTAACCCCCAAAGAAGGACAAATGCTGCGAGACGGCGAGATAACCCCGATCGAAATTGCTCCGCGTCGGGGGTTATTTGCCAAGGATACGGCGATGGTGCTCGATCGCCTCTTAGACAACCAACCTCTCTATAACCATAATCTCGACAGCGTTTACGCCCTCAAAGTTGCCGATGCAGCGCGACAGTCGGCCCGCACGGGGCAAGCCGTTCTCCGGTTGGATGCCCCCCTCGCCCGCGAGTCATGGAACTACTAAATATTCTCCTCTCGAGCGTTTTGGGTTTACTCTCCCCCGTGGGACTCGTCCTCGATGAAACCCTTGAAGGGCAAATCGCCGGGTATTTCCAGGAGGTAGAAGAACTGCAAGTCCGGATCGACAACGCCCCCAACTACCAAATTTTATCCGGGCAGGTGGAACGGGTGCGGATTGCCGGACGGGGTTTGTGGTTGCCACCATTAGTCGAGGGTGCCGGAAAAGGGCGATCGCTGCGAATTGCCCTGTTGGAAGTGGAAACCGACTCCATCGACGTGGATCTCGATCGCCTCGACGAGGGAATTACTGCCCTCGAAAGACCCTTCCAAGCGGGAATCCGGCTGGTGTTGGAAAAGGAGGATTTCGATCGGGCGTTGCAAACTGCCGAAACTGAAGTGTTCCGCTTCGACATGGGAGACTTTATCGTTATCGACCCCCAAATCGACTTTACCGACGAAAATCGATTTCAGGTACGGGTGGGAGTGCAACAAAAAGGCAACGACGAACCCTTACAAGTGGCGATCGCATCGGGGTTGCGAGTGCGACGGGGGCGCTATCTGGAATTTCTCGACCCCCAGATATCGGTGAACGAGGAAGAAGCCACCCCGGAACTACTCGATACGGTTTTGGGAGAGGCGCGACAGGTGGATCTCGATCGTCTCACTCCCCCCGGCATCCTCATCCGCTTCCTGCGCTGGAACCTGACTCCCGATCGTTTTGAAATCGCCCTGTTTGTCAGGGTTAGTCCCGATGCTGAAATTGAAGCTGGCGCGTATATTCGGGGTGGGAACGGGGAATAGAAGGGAATATTGGAAAACTCTCCGGATGAGGTTGGAGGGGGACGGGAGAAAGAAGTGGTAGATGCACCCTGATTCATTACTTTCCCAGCCCTCACCGGCTGGATTTTTTTTGCCTGGAAATCTTTTCAGCAGGCGATAAAACAGTTTGTGGTGAGAGCGGGGAATGGGGAACGGAGGGTTGGGGGAGCGGGGGGAGGCTTGAGAAGCGTCGGGGGCTTGGGGAGAGAGAGGCAAGGAGACAAGGAGAATGCGCGCATTTTTAATTTTGCATTCATTCTCCCCCAGCTTCCCCAGCTCCCCCAGCTCAATTTCACCGGAATCTAAAAAACATACACTTGAAAGCCGCTCCCCCCGCTCCCCCCGCTCCCCCCGCTCACATTCACCCGAAAGTTACAAACCTACACTGTCTTCCCCTCGCTGGGCGATCGCCGCGTAGAACGGATCGCCACCACCAACGCCGAGCATTTGTAAAATATTCGGTGCATTTGAAACTCGGGCGATCGTCTCGACGGGGGAAAATCCCGGTGTTGCCTCGAAATATCGCTTGACTAATTTGAGGCGATCGCGATCGGAACCATCTCGCCACGCTTGAATGGCTTTTTGATAGAACATTCGGTTAGAAAAGCTGACGATCGCGATGCCACCGGGTTTGAGGACGCGGTAAATCTCGCCGAACACTTTTTCGGGATACTGCAAGTACTGAACGGAAACGGTGTTGAGGACGGCATCGAAACTTTCATCTTCGAGGGGAAGTTGGGGGTTTTTATTCAAATTTTGGACGAAATAGCGATCGAGTCGGGGATTTTTCGCCAGTTCTTCGGCATTGAGTCCGTGTCCTTCCACCCCGGCGAATTCCACGTCGTCGGGAAGGTGAGATACCCAACTGCTCATCAAATCGAGGATGCGGGTTTGGGGTTGAAGTCGTTCTCGGTATAAGTCGGTGAGTTGTTGGATGAAACCATCATCGACGTGGGTAACGAAACGGGGATAGTCGTAAAACTGGGTGTCGTCGGATTCGTCGAGTTTGGCGCGTTGGGCGGGCTGGAGTAGCATAAACGGGCGATCGCAGATGTCTGCTTACTGTAAAAGTCTGTTTAGATCGTAAAGATAAAGCTTCATAAAAATCAATATCTTTGGCTCGATCGGACTGCCGATTCCCAGTTTTGACGGATATCCTCACCCCGAATTTTCCCGGTGTTCGATCGCCTCCAACTCTTACTGTGCAATCTATTGATAGTTTGGATGGAGAGGCGATCGAGTGGTTCGCCTGACAATATCAAGTTCGGTCTGCACTGCAAATTGCACTTGTCAAACTAAATTTACATTAGTTAATATTAAGTTACGAAAGGTTACAAAACACATCCATACCCAAGGAGACACGTATTATGAATACCGATTTTGACTTCCAAAAGAAAGAACTCTTCGGTCCGGTCATCTTCCGCCCCGAGTTCAACAACTTTGAAGAAATCAATACCAATAAAGCCTGGTCCTTGTTCTTCACGGGCGGAAAAGAAGATAAAGCCCTCGGTTTCAGCCGCGATTTCGGTTACTTCTTCAACTACACCCTAGTCGCCATCGCCGTTTCTGGAGTCATCTGGGGTCTGTTCTTCAGCAACTTGCCCGCTTCTCTGTAAGGGACGATTGCCAAGTACTCCATGAATCCTAGAGACACTATCATAGGCGGGTTCTCCCTTTCCCGCCTCCCCCCTCCGGGAGAAAAAGCCGGAGAAATAGTAGAGGACGATCGCATTCGATCGTCCTCTATTGTTTTTGTAATGCAGTTGTTTCGATACAGTTGTCAAAACTTATAGGTCGAATTGAGGATTCGATCGTGCAGCGATCGACAATTCACCGTTGGGATACGCCATTCATCCGCTACGAGAATCGTTAACTGGAGAATCTCCGATCGCCCATGGATGACAAGTTAAGCTATCTTTTTGGGTGTCAACCATACTTGTTCGAATCGCTCGACCTCTTTCACGCCTTAACTTCCCACGATTTCCCTCTTGTACGCAGGGGGTATGGGGGAGGCGTTCCGTCCCGAGCGCGGGGGGTTTGGGGGGAGACCCCCCAACTCCGGGTTTTCAGTCGATAATTGACAGGTTGACAAAGTGAATACCGCCTTAACTTGTCACCCATGCCGATCGCCTGTCTTAGAAAATCGATCGCCAACTCGAACTAAGAACCCCGCTGTACTTCCCGAAAAATTTCTTCGAGAATATCCGTTGCCCCTTGTTCGCGCAACAGCCGGGCCAAATCGATTCCCAACTGTTCTGCATCCGTCGCCGCGCCAACAACGTTATTTTTAATCAAACGCTGACCGTCCAAACTGGCAACCATGCCTTTGAGGGTCAGAGTTTCGCCTTCAATGTGAGTCGTCACGCCGATGGGAACCTGACAGCCGCCTTCCAAGGCACGCAGGAAGGATCGTTCGGCGAGGCATCGCCAGGCTGTTGGGGTATGTTCGATGGTTTTTAAGATTTCGAGAATTTCGGGATCGCCGGTTCGGCATTCGATACCCAACGCGCCTTGTCCGACGGCATGTAGGGAAACGTCGGCAGGAATTTCTTGGTGAATGCGATCGCCAAAACCCAATCGCTGCAACCCGGCGACAGCCAGAATAATGGCATCGTAATCTCCCGCATCGAGTTTGGCGAGGCGAGTATTCACGTTGCCGCGAATATCTTTAAATTTCAGGTGGGGATAGTAGTGGCGCAATTGAGCCAGTCGCCGTAGAGAGGAAGTCCCGACGATCGCGCCTTCGGGTAGGGTATCGAGTTGCTTGTCTTTATGTCGATCGTGAACCACTAAAGCGTCGGCTGGATTTTCTCGTTGGGTAATGCAGCCGAGCATTAAACCTTCAGGTAAGTTCGTCGGTAAATCTTTAAGAGAATGCACCGCAAAATCTGTCTCGCGATTGAGCATTCCCACTTCTAATTCTTTGGTAAAAAGTCCTTTATCGCCAATTTTGGCAAGGGCGACATCGAGGATTTTGTCACCTTTCGTAGACATTGTTTCAACTTCAAACTGGCGATCGGGATGACGCTGTTTGAGCTGTTCTTGCACCCAATAAGTTTGCACCAGCGCCAGTTGGCTCTTGCGAGAAGCGATACGGATAGTGCGTTGTGGGATGGACAAAGTTGCAGTCATGGAATCGATCTTAAGACAATAAAGAGGTTTTTCTATAGACTCAATCTAGATTACTACCGCAAGGTAACGCTTGATACATTACGTTAACGAATGTAACAGTATTGGTCTCTAAATGTTCCCCTTTATTGATATAAAATTTAACACGAATTGCAACTTAAATATGCGTTAAGTCAAGATATTCACTTTTTCTTTCCCAAAAATTGAATTGAATTCAGATTAAACGTAATTCTGAATTGTCTAAAATTCTGGGAAAGGGAACGGGGAATGGGGAACGGGGAATGAGGTGTGGGAAACGTTAAATACCCACTCTCTCCCTCATCTCCCTCATCTCCCTCATCTCCCTCATCTCCCTCATCTCCCTCATCTCCACCAATCTACGCTGGTGTCTGAACTCCCATCCGAATTTCCGAGCAAAATGACGCATAACTCGAACCATCGGCATGTTGGATCGTACTGGTTCTCTCGCGCAAATTGGCACTGACAAACCAAAGGCGTTCTTCAATTTTGAAAGAGTCGGATTCGAGAGTCAGGGTGAGAGACTCATCGGTATTGAGAGTATAGCGACCCGAAAGCGCACTCCCGGCTTTCCCTTGTTGCAACAGTTTGCCGGTGTTGGTATCGTTTGCATCGGCAACCGCCACGAGTAAAGCCGTTCCGGTTTCCTTGGCAGAACTGGCTCCCACCGTCCCTTCCCACTTAGTTTGCAGACCGCACAATACCGAGTCTGGGGAGATTTGACCCTGCTTGCACAATTCGAGAACGGTCGGATCGGTGGTGGGAAGCAATTCGATCCACAGTTGCGATTGACCCGCTTCTAACTCTTGCGGGGGTAGGGAGTGACTCGTGCGTTGCGAAAACCACTTACCCGCACATTGCTCGAAAAATTCTATAACTTGCATCTACTATTGCACCAAGGATATCTCAAATTATTCTAGACCGTTGAGTGGCGATCGCCTCGAATGAAAGCCTTGCATAAGTCTCAATCGAGCCGATCGCTTGCGGGACGATCGCCGTTAAACTATCAAAAAGATGGATTCGCGATCGAGTCGGACGTAAAGGCAAGGAACGATGAACGAACTACGATTGTTGATTATTACAATTCCCAGTGCATTCGGGATTTTTGCGACTCTCGATTTTTTTCATTTTCTCTACCGTCAGGCCCAAAACGAAGGGCTACCGCCGCCCGAAACGGGAGATCGATTGGTGCGCGAAGCCGCTCAACTGCGCGATCGCCTCATTAAGATGGAACGATTGACGTTTCAGCAGTATTTAAAAGCTCCAGATACCGATGCATTGCAACGAAGTCGGGCGCGCCTGGAACAAGTCCGCCAACTCTACCAAAAAGCCGAACACCGCTACCAACGTCGCGCCGCACAACACCAACTGCACGAAGCGTTAGAATCCTTTGCCGTGAGTTAGGGAATGGGGAACGGGGAACGGGGAACGGGGGAAACGGAGGGAGAAGATGACGCGGAGACGCGGGGAGGGAGAAACGGGGGAAACGGGGGAAACGGGGGAAACGGAGGGAGAAGATGACGCGGAGACGCGGGGAC
>JAXHUC010000086.1:0-28060 GCA_034189805.1 Cyanobacteriota bacterium | reverse complement strand
GTGCTGTGACCATCACCGGAACGGTTCCCACCCAAGAGCAGTTCGATCGAATCGAACCTCTGGCCAAGGAAATTAAGGGCGTAATGATGGTTACGAATGAGGCGATCGTCGCGCCTGCGGTCCCCGAAGAATAAAATACGCGATGGAACCAGCACAGTGAGGGGAGAGAAAAAGGCGCGCTCGTCCTAAAATTCTCCCCATCACTCCCGCAAGACGTAGCCGACGCTGCGAACCGTCTGTACCAAGCGCTTTTCGTTATTGGCTTCGAGTTTGAGGCGCAAGTAGCGAACGTAAACTTCGATAATATTGGAGTCTCCCATAAAATCGTATCCCCAGACATGTTCGAGAATCCGATCGCGGGTGAGAACTTGCCGGGGATGGCTGATGAGATATTCGAGCAAGTCGTATTCCTTCGCCGTCAGTTCGATGGCCCGATCGCCCCGAAACACCTCCCGAGTACTGCGATTCAAGCTCAAATCTTCAAACACGAGCAAATCGGGATCGTCTTCTTGGGTGCGTCGCAAATGGGCCCGAACCCTGGCGAGTAACTCTTCAACGCTGAAAGGTTTGACGACGTAATCGTCGGCCCCCGCATCCAATCCCGCCACCCGATCGCCGATTTCATCTTTAGCCGTGAGCAAAATCACCGGCACCCGATCGCCCGTTTGCCGGAGGCGGCGACAGACTTCCACCCCGGAAATCCCCGGAATCATCCAATCGAGGACAATTAAATCCGGCGTTCCTTCGCGCGCGGCAGTCAGTCCTGCCAACCCATCGTGTACCACGGTGACTTGATAGCCTTCGTACTTGAGTTCGAGTTCGATGAATTGAGCGAGTTTCACCTCGTCTTCGACCACTAAAATGTTCGCACTCATCTCATACCTCATCAGAGAACGGAAACCGCAACAGGTTGACTTGCCATGGAGGCTTGATGTCAACCGGGAACGAGCGGCTCCCCAACATTGGGAAACACGGGCATAAATTTTTGGATAGGTTCTTATTGTACTCTAGGGATTCGATCGACTCCGCTCCCACCCGCAGTGGTTAGAATATCTATTATTCTGCCCAAATAGTAGCTCGTTCGAGGAACCAGATTTCTGGTTAGACACACCTATCGATACCATCTACGGGAATCTTCAAGGACTCAAAGCCAACCAACTCAAACAACTGCAACGGCTGTACCACCAGCGCGTCCCCGGCGATCGCATTGTCACACCGCAACTGGCCCAGCGACTGGCAGCGATCGGGACCGATGTGGGACAGCCGATGTGCATCTACCTCAATCGCCGGGGACAGGTGATTCGAGTGGGGGTGGGAACGCCCCGCCAAACCCAAATTCCTCCCCTGGAACTGCCGCGCTACGGGGTCAGCCGACTGAGCGGGATTCGCTGCATTGCCACCCAACTCAAACAGGGAGAACCGGGAACTGCCGCCCTCACTGCTATGGCGATTCAGCGCCTCGATGCATTGGCCCTGATGACGCTGACGGGTTCGGGATTCCAACGGCGCGGGGGGGGCGATACGGGATACGTGAAATCTGTTTATCTAGCCCATCTGGTTCCCAACCCCACCGAAGCGGCTTGGACGGTTTCCCCTCCTTTGAAGCTCGAAGTCCTCGCCGATCGCGATTTCGTGGAGATGGTGGAAGAACTCGAGGCGGAGTTCGAGCGCGAATTTGTCGCCCGCGAGGTGGAGTCCGATCGGGATAATGCCTTGTTGGTGGGGGTCAAAACCGAAGGAATTCATTCCCTACAGTTTCAAGAGGGACTCGCGGAGGTGGCGCGATTGATCGATACGGCTGGCGGGGTGGTCTTGCAAACGATGCAGCAGAAGCGATCGCGCCCCCATCCCCGAACGGTGGTTGGTGAGGGAAAAGTTGAAGAGATCGCTCTGGCCGTCCAAACTTTGGGGGCAAATTTGGTGGTGTTCGATCGCGATCTTTCCCCAGCGCAAGTGCGCAACCTCGAAGCCCGGATCGGCGTGCGGGTGGTCGATCGCACGGAAGTGATTTTGGATATCTTCGCCCAGCGCGCCCAGTCCCAAGCGGGTAAACTTCAGGTGGAGTTGGCGCAACTCGAATATACCCTGCCTCGGCTGACGGGGCGCGGTCAAGCCATGTCTCGACTTGGGGGGGGAATCGGCACCCGAGGACCGGGGGAAACGAAGCTAGAAACCGAACGCCGCGCCATCGGTCGCCGAATCGCCCGCTTGCAAGAACAAGTCGATCGCCTGCAAGCCCATCGCGGACGGATGCGCCAGCGCCGCCAACACCAACAAGTGCCGTCGGTGGCTTTAGTCGGATATACCAATGCCGGCAAGTCTACCCTCCTCAACATCCTCACCAACGCCGAGATTTATACGGCCGACCAGTTATTCGCCACCCTCGACCCGACGACCCGCCGTTTTTCGGTTCCCAATGCCGATACGGGCGAACCCAACCAAATTCTCCTCACCGATACGGTGGGATTCATTCACGAGTTGCCGCCAGCCTTGGTGGATGCATTTCGCGCCACTCTCGAAGAAGTGACCGAAGCCGATGCCCTGCTGCACGTGGTCGATTTATCCCATCCGGCGTGGCAGAGTCATATTCGATCGGTGATGGAAATTCTCTCGGAAATGCCCGTGGCCCCAGGGCCGATTCTGGTGGTGTTTAATAAAATCGATCGGGTCGATGGAGATACGCTAGCAGTCGCCCAGGAGGAGTTTCCCCAAGGCGCATTTATTTCCGCCGTAAATAACATTGGCTTGACCACATTGCGCCAGCGCATTTCCCTATTAGTAGACTACGCCGAATCCTCTATTTGAGATTTCAGATTTGAGGGTTCGGAAACGGGAAATGGGAAAGTGTCAAAAGATGGGCCCAGATGTCGATCGTCCAAAACATTCGCTCGAACTTCGATCGTTGAGGAATTGTGGCTCGAAGAGTTGTTTCGTTTGCGACCGACACGCTCAACCTCTGTGCGTCCCATTTCCCCCAACTCTCGATGCCGAGTTTTAAGCGGAGTACTGAAACAGGGTTTCTAGATAGACTCGTGCGGCGCGACGATAGTTTTGGGCGGCTTCGGGGGTCTCGCTATTTTCATTTTGCAGGAGAAAGAGCGACAGCGCCGCAGCAAAGACGCGATCCTGATCCCAGTCCGGATGACCCTCTAAGTAGGTTTTGAGGGATTCGTGTAGGTCTTCGGGAATTTCGGCCAAGATGCTGACAGTTGCGTTCAAGTTAATTTCCGTGCCGTCTTCCCCGTCCTCGGAGGAAATCGGGAACGGACACGTCCTCTGATAGGTTACACAGCGATTCAGTTGAGCTTCGATGAAGCCACAGAGCCGATCGACTCGATGAGTTCGATCTTGAGTTGGTCTGCACTGAATCTTTCGGTCGCTATATTCTCGACGATCGAGGGTAGGGGTTGTCAATGTTGCAAAAGATTACAGAGGGCTTTATTAAAAGATCGGGTTCACGAAAGAATAAGGAATTGAGACCGATTTTTGTAATATTTCTTTACGATTCGGGACTTAATTTTCAGAATCATCGACTCGGGGGAAGTAATCCCCAAGAAAATGGCTAACATCCAGTTGTAGCGTTCGTAACTTTGGGGATCGGTGGAAAACTCTATCTTCTCTGTGGAAAAACCCCCCTCGATTTGTGGAAAGGCTGTGGAAAGGCTGTGGAATAGGTGGGGAAAATCCCAGTGAATAATAAGAATTGCAACACCAAACATCTTGGCAGAAAGACAGAATCCCCCAGACCCTTTGCGCTTCCCTCCCAAGAGCGAGCGTGCTAACGTTAGTCTAGAAAAATCGTCACAACTGAACCTTACATCCGATCGAACCCATCTATCTTTAGACTGGAGAAGCAACCTTGAGGCAGCCATCAAAAGAAGAGGAAAAAATGCGATCGCCGGAATTTTTGATGAGGACCGATCGTTCGGATTTCATCTCAACAAACCTCGCTCCGAGTTCCCACCCGATCTTGAGATCTCCCTGGCACTCGGGCGCATTTCGGGCTGTATTTATCGAGACGAGATCGCCCGTGTAAACAGCCAGAATCTCCTTATGTAAAAAGCACTAATATTTCGACTCCAAACAAATTCTGGCACTCGTTCGACCTCAACTCAAGGTAAATTACTAACTACTGCGACTCATCCCCTTGAATCTCTCGGATTCGATACTTGGTATCTCGATACCGAATCTCCCACCCGACTGAAGTTCGACAGTTGGGTTACAACCCAAAACATCGCGATGGGAACAACGTGTTATTGCTCTCGTCACGCCGTTGCACTTGACAATCTAACCCCATTTATCTATGGTTCAACTGCCATTTAACCGCCCTTCCCAAACACCTTCCCCGGACGAATCGGGTTCGGGCCTGGGGACGTTTGGCGGTGTGTACACGCCCTCGATCCTGACGATTTTAGGCGTGATCATGTACCTGCGTTTTGGCTGGGTGGTGGCCAACGTCGGTTGGGGCGGAACTCTGATTATCGTGACCCTCGCCACATCTATTACCTTACTCACCGGACTATCCATCAGCGCCATCGCCACCGATCGCGTCGTCCGAGTGGGCGGTGCGTATTACATGATCAGCCGTTCGTTAGGAATCGAAACGGGCGGTGCGGTCGGTATTCCCCTCTACTTCGCCCAGGCGATTTCCGTCGCCCTCTACACCATCGGTTTTGCCGAAAGCGTCGTTGTCGCTTTTCCGGGCTTAAATGCCACCCTCATTGCCTTAGTCACCACGACTCTGGTTACCGTTGTCGCTGTCAAATCCGCCAGCTTTGCCGTGCGTACCCAATACGTCATCATGGCAGCGATCGTCTTTTCTCTAATCTCCTTTTTTCTGGGTAAACCCCTCGAACCTTCCAACATTAGTGCCTGGGAAACCACCCTCGCCGAACCCGCCCCCTTCTGGTCGGTGTTTGCGTTGTTTTTCCCCGCCGTTACCGGAATTATGGCTGGGGTGAGCATGTCCGGAGACCTGCGCGATCCCTCCCGATCGATTCCCGTGGGAACCCTTGCGGCGATCGGCACGGGATACGTCATCTATATGGTGCTGCCCTTCGTTCTCGCCGGTCGCGCCTCCGCAACGACTTTAGCCGAAAACCCGCTTGTCATGCGCGATACGGCCTTGGTTCCCTTTGCCATCCTGCTGGGAGTCTGGGGCGCAACTCTCTCAAGTGCCTTGGGAAGTATTTTGGGTGCGCCTCGAGTGCTGCAAGCCTTAGCCCGAGATGGGGTCTTGCCGCGCTGGATGCGAGTGCTGGGAAATGGTAGCGGTCCGGACGACGAACCGCGCTTGGCCACCTTTGTCACCTTGGGAGTCGCCGTAGCGGCCGTCTGTGTTGGCGATCTGAACCTGATCGCGCCGATTCTCTCGATGTTTTTTCTGAGTACTTACTTAGTTCTCAACCTCACCGCTGCCATTGAAGGCTTCCTGCAAAATCCCTCCTTTCGTCCGACCTTCAAAGTGCCTTGGTTTTTCTCCCTCCTCGGGGCACTCGGCTGTATTGGGGTGATGTTGCTGATTAACCCCTTGGCAGCGGTTATCTCGGCACTGTGCGTGTTGGGCATCTACTTGTGGTTGGAGAATCGGGAACTGCAAAGTACCTGGGGAGACGTACGCCGGGGATTGTGGATGGAAGTGGTACGCGCGGGGATTTTTAACCTCAGCAGCGCTCCCGATCCTAAATCCTGGCGACCCCACATTCTCGTTTTATCGGGCGCGCCGATGCGGCGTTGGTCGTTAATCGATCTGGCTTCCAACTTCACCCACAATCGCGGCTTGATGACAATTTCGAGTATTTTGCCGAGCGGTTCTCGGGATATGGTCCAGCAGAGCGCCCTCGAGGAGAAAATACGGGACTATCTCGACAAGCGAGGAGTCAAAGGTTTAGTCCGACTGATTACGGCTCCCGACCCCTTTGAAGGGGCAGAACGGTTGGTGGAAATTTACGGCTTGGGTCATCTGGTTCCCGATACGATCGTCCTGGGATATACCCAACAAGCCGAGAACCGCCAGCGCTATTGTCAGACGATCGCCACCCTACACAAGTCGCAATGCAATGTCGTCATTTTGCGGGACGATCGCGAGGAAGAATTTGGGTCTCGCCAGCGGATCGATGTTTGGTGGGGGGGCCTGCAAGCCAATGGTAGTTTGATGCTCTTGCTGGCTTATTTACTCCGCACCAGTCGCGGGTGGCGGGGCGCGCGGGTCTTCCTCAAGCTCGTCGTTCCCAACGAAAGCGGCGCGGAATCGGCACGCACCAATTTGACGGCGATGCTGGAAAACTGGCGGATCGATGCCGAACCTCAAGTGATCGTCAGCGACAATCGACCGTTTCGGGACATTCTCCAAGAATCTTCCAAACATGCCGATTTGGTCTTTTTAGGCATGGCCAAACCGAAAGATGATGTCGATTATACGTCCGATTACGATCGACTCGAAGAATTTGCAGCGGGTTTGCCTTCGACTATCTTCGTCCTCGCCGCCCCCGATTTTGCCTTTGAAGAGGTACTTCAGCTCAAATGACTAGCTCAAATGACCTTGGGCTTCGCGCGCCACTTGATCGGATTTATCCTCTGCGAGGGTCGCGAGGGCTTCGCGGGTGCGCTCGTCGTCAAATCGACCGAGAGCTTGGGCGACTCGGAAGCGAATTTGCCAGTCATCGTAGGTCGCAAACGGTAGTAATAGGGGAATAGCCCGCTCGTCGCCGAGTTCCCCTAACGCACCGATGGCCATACTTTGTACGAGTTCTTCGGGGGCTTGCAGCGCATCGGTGAGGATCTCGAAACCCCTGCCGTCGCCCATCGCTCCCAAAGCGGCAACCACGCTCAATCGGATAATCCAATCGGAGTAACTTTGATAGAGTTGCTGCAAATCGTCGAAGGCTTCGGTGAGTTTGAGCGCACCCAGGGCATCGGCAGCAGCAGCTTTCACGTCGAGTTCCGAGTCGTTTTGGAGGCGATCGCGCAAAATTTCTAGGGAGGCGGCTCGATCTTGGTTGCCGAGGCTGGCAAGCTTGCTCACGGCCGAGTATCGGACGCGATCGTTAGCATCGGCAATTGCCGGTTGAAGGACCTCGAAGGCAACTGCTGGTTCGAGGTGATGCAACTGGTTGATGCCTCGAATGCGATCGCCGAAGTTTTCGGAGGCAATCAGTTGCCGAACGGATTCGGGAGTAATGGTCATTTTTAATTAAATTGAGATAGATTGAGAGGTTTTGAATTGGGTCTTGCGAGGGTTCGAGACAATATCGAACTCAACTTGAAAAAAATAAATGAAACAAACGAAAAAAAGGGATTTTTAATTGGGAAAATTGGAGAAATTGAAAGCATCGACCCGCAACGCAAAGCGGTTAAGTTTAGAGGGCGATCGGGTAAGCTCGATCGCGGGCGGCGGATCGAAAATCATGAGTTTGACGATCTCGAGAAATCCTTGAACTTTCGGGAGGAAAAGTGAGAGCCAATTTCAACCGATCGAGCGATCTCCGACCCATTTTTGAGAGGTTGCCAACATCAATAGAAATAGCAAAACCAAAACCGGGGACTTATTCTGTCTCGGCTGCCATTGCCCGAATGATGTCTCCTCGCGTCAAGATACCGACGACCCGATCGTTTTCACCGAGGACGGGCAGTCGATGAACTTTTTTCTCGTGCATGAGTTGAGCCGCTGCTCGCAAAGAACAATCGGGCGTTGTCGTCACGAGCGTCCCTTTCGACATCACTTCTTCAACGGTTTGTCCGAGGGCTTTATGCAATTCTCGTTCGTATCGAGCGGGATTTTCTAAGTAAATTACGCTGTCGAGAATGGTAATATAGGCAGGTTCGGTAACGCCTGTTTCTCTCCACATCAAATCGGTTTCCGACAGAATTCCCACTAAGTTTCCTTCGGTATCGATGACGGGTAAACCGCCAATTCGACTTTCGGCAATGGTTTTAATTGCCTCTTGGATTGGGGTTTGAGGTTCTACGGTAATGAGGTCGCGGCTCATTACATCTGCCACGGTTTTGGGCATTGTTTGACAATTATTTGCGATCGACATCTTTGGCTATCATACCCCTGTCCGTTACCGATCCAGAGCTTCTAGCTGGGTGTGGGTTGATGCGCGCGCGGCAATTCGAGCCAAATGAATTGAGTTTGCACGGGGTCTACCTCAACTCGATCTCCTCTCTTTTCGTTAGACTTGTTATACTCAATAACATAAAGATTTATGTAGCCAATTCTCATCATGGCTGATGAAAATTCTCACGAGTCGCTTTCCCAAGACCAAAAGTCTTGTATTCTTGTCTGCCAGCATCGGTCTTGTCTCGGACAAGGCTCGGCTCAGACGCTAGATGCGTTTGAGAAGGAAGCACCATCGGAGTTCGCCGTTGAGGGCAGCGAATGCATGGGACAATGCAGCTCGGGACCGACCGTGCGAGTTACGTCCGATGAAACCTGGTACTGCCAAGTGAAGCCGGAAGATGTTCCCGAAATCGTCGAACGACATCTCAAAGGAGGACAACCGGTCGATCGGAAACTCAATCCTCGCATTCACCTGCGGATGTACTTTTGAGCGTTGCGGTTCCCCTCGAATAGACCGGACTGTAGCGATCGATCTCGGGGATAATGAGGGCACGAAAAAGAATCGTCCTTCCGATAGATACCTCATCGAGCTGAGTAAAGGCTATAATTAATCACCTCAAGATTTTGGGCCAGGAAGAAGGGAAACAAAACTCATCGGTAAAACTCACACATGTAAGTTTTTTCCTTAGAGATAAACCGGCAACGGTGAAAGGCGATCGACGAGATCGCCATCCAAAATTTAAAATGAGTCGCGATTACTGGCAATCCCCAGCCAAAAGAACGAAGGCGTTGGCGATCGCCCGCGCGACTTCGAGTCAAAAACTCACTGTTTCTTTTCTAGGCTTGGCAAATTCGGGGTTTGCGCCAAATCTGCTTTAAAAATTCCCTCAAGTATCGACGTACCGATCGCCATCGATCGTTACCATTTCAATCGAAAACTTGGGGATAAAATCATAGCTCAATGCCGATCGCGATCGCATAAATTTGTAACATCGATCGCACTCGCCCTTTAAAATCTGAGACATACTAATCTCTAATCAAATCATCAGGTGCAAATGGAAAGATGCAATTTAGTAAGCACGCTCAATTAATTCAGTTTTTACAAGAGGAGTTATTAATTCCTCGAAATTCAATTTCTCTGGCCGTACGCAAGAGTAAAGACCTATGCGTTCATACGTTTCCTATGGTTCTCTGGCAGTACGGACTTGTCACGCTCGAACAACTCGAACGTATATTTGACTGGTTAGAAACAGCATGAAGCAAACTTTAAAAGCTAACCGTCTTACATTCTTTTTGACGATGTAAGGCGGTTCTTTTTTGGCGATTTTTCGATCGAATCCATCCCATTTCGACATTATCTGCGTTCGTGACAACCCCAGAATGCTTCTCTTATGATGGAATTGCATTCGAGAGAACGTCCCTACGCAATTGCCCATGAGAGTTTTAGTTGCCAGTCATACCTATATTGTCGATCTCAATCGAGAAAAATTACGCGAGTTAGCCAAACTCCATCCGGATATTCACGTCACGATCGTCGTTCCCCGTCGGTGGCGACCCGGTGGCGTACAAAATAAAATTATCGAATCGGAATACCTTCAAGAAGGTTCGTTTCAAGTCGTTCCCGTTTCTAACTTCAGTCAAAACAATCAGGGTTTGCTCGCCTTTGGGACGGATTTATTAGCGGTTTTGCGGGATTTTAAACCTGATATCATTCAAGTCGAACAGGGTTCTAAATCCCTCGCCTACGCCCAACTGATTACCTTAAATCGGCTCTTGGGACTCAATGCCAAAATGGTCTTCTTTACTTGGTGGAATCTTCCCTACAGTTTGAAGTGGCCCATTTCCACCCTCGAAGCTTATAACCTGCGCCATACCGATGGCATTGTGGTGGGCAATAAAGACGGTGCGGATATTCTGCGCGATCGCGGCTACGGCGGTCCCATCGAGATTATGCCCCAACTTGGGGTAGACGAAAATTTATTTCGTCCCCATCGAGAGACCGAATTGCGCCAACAACTCGATCTGGCACCCGAAGATTTCGTCGTCGGCTACGTCGGTCGTTTTGTGGCAGAAAAAGGATTGCGGACCTTGAGTCAAGCCCTCGAATCGATGACCGAGTATTCTTGGAAGTGGCTGTTGCTGGGTCGAGGTCCCT
Source organism: Cyanobacteriota bacterium (assembly GCA_034189805.1). Lineage (GTDB taxonomy): Bacteria > Cyanobacteriota > Cyanobacteriia > Cyanobacteriales > Geitlerinemataceae > Zarconia. Next base: position 17,843 of record JAXHUC010000086.1, on the reverse strand, counting down.
TGCAAGAAGAGATTCGGACTTGGGCGGCCGACCGAGGCTGGCAAGATCGGATCGTGTGGGTCGAGAGCGTTCCCCACGATGACGTGCAACGATACATCAACCTCCTCGACGTTCTGGTATTGCCCTCAGAAACGACCTACCAGTTTAAAACCCTCACCTCCGTCGGCTGGAAAGAACAATTCGGTCACGTTCTCATCGAAGCCATGGCGTGCCGGGTTCCCGTTATCGGATCGGATTCGGGGGAAATTCCTTACGTCATCTCAGAAGGGGGTCTCGTTTTCCCCGAAGGGAACGTTGCCGCCCTCAAAGCCTGTTTGGTCGAGTTAATCGAACAACCCAATCGGGCGATCGAAATTGCCCAACGGGGTTACAAACGAGCCATCGAACAATATACTAATAAAGCTTTGGCTCAAAAGCTCCTAAGCTTTTACAAACAACTCTTCGGTCGAGGGTCGTAATATCCGATCCGAATTCCCAAGTTGCGAAAGCTTTGAGAAAATTTTGATGAATCTCTTTTTGAGAATGTAGGGTGTATCTATCTTGACAAAAAAGCTCAATTTACCTCGATTTTAGTATGGGGTGATACCATTAGCAGATCCTCGATTCACAATTGCAATTTACCAAAATCGGTTTGTCGCGATCGAGACAAAAAGTATCGAACGAGTTAAATATTTCGAGAACGCCGGATTGCTCGGGTTAAGTTCGATCGCGCGGCGGCTCCTCTTCCCCAGCAAATGACAGGGTAAACGATCGACGAAAATTACAAAATTTAACCCTAGAATATCTCGAGGCATCGGGGCTTTCAAAGGAATCTCGAGTCTCGAATAAAGTGGCTTGCGATCCAGATAAGCTCCAGGGCGGGGAGATTGACGGATAGGGGTAGAATCCTTCTATCTAAAGTCTTTCAAAGAAGAAGATCGATCTTTAGCTAATTTTAAGGTTTTTGTTTGAATGGTTGTAGAGGGCTGTAACGTTTTTGCACTCATTAACCTGATTAATATCTAGTCAATACTATTTCTGTTGGGAAATATGAGACTAAGTTGACTGAATATGATTAGAATATAGACTAAATAGTAACATAACATCTCTAGGTCTATCGGCTCAAAACGATTAAACAATCCTTCTAAGATTCCGAGCCTAGGACTCACGAAGGAGAAAAGAGGTTACTCCTCGCACGATCTATGAACGATAATCGCACCCAACCCAAAACGTTTGCGCTCACCACGCCTTTGTATTATGTCAATGGCTTGCCTCATATTGGCAGTGCGTACACCACCATCGCCGCTGATGCGATCGCCCGATTTCAGAAGCTGCGAGGAAACGCCGTACTGCTGGTAACCGGCACGGACGAGCACGGACAGAAAATCGAGCGAGCGGCCCGAGAAGTGGGACGCTCGCCTCAAGATCGCTGCGATGAAATTGCTGGCAAATTTCAAGAACTGTGGCAACAGCTAAACATCCAGTACGATCGTTTCAGCCGCACCACCGATCCCCGACACGAAGCCATCGTTCAAGAATTTTTCGGGCGCGTGTGGGACCGGGGTGACATCTACTTAGGTCAACAAACGGGTTGGTACTGCGTTGCGTGCGAGGAGTTTAAAGAAAAGCGCGATTTGCTCGAAGGCGGTCGCTGTCCTTTGCATCCCAATCAAACCGCAGAATGGCGGGACGAACGGAACTATTTCTTTGCCCTCTCTAAATACCAAGAACGACTCGAAGACTTCTACCAAAAGCAACCGGATTTCATTCAACCGGAAATCCGCCGCAACGAAGTTTTGAGTTTTGTTAAAGGCGGCTTGCAAGACTTTTCGATCTCGCGGGTCAATTTAGATTGGGGATTTCGGGTTCCGAACGATGCCGAGCATACCCTGTACGTTTGGTTCGATGCATTGCTCGGTTACGTGACCGCTTTGCTCGAAGAGGCAGACGAACCGACATTAGCAAATGCCCTGGCTCGATGGTGGCCGATGAACCTGCATTTGATCGGCAAAGATATTTTGAGATTTCATGCAGTTTACTGGCCAGCCATGCTGATGTCTGCGGGTTTGCCCCTGCCCGATCGCGTTTTCGGTCATGGCTTTTTAACCAAAGACGGTCAGAAAATGAGCAAAACCTTGGGAAATATCATCGATCCGGTTCAATTGGTCGAGACGTACGGAGCTTCGGCGGTGCGCTACTATTTCCTCAAGGAAATTGAATTCGGGAAAGATGGGGATTTTAACGAAACCCGATTCATCAACATTCTCAATGCAGATTTGGCAAACGATTTGGGGAATTTGCTCAATCGCACCTTGAAAATGGCTCATAAGTACTGCGGTGGAGTCGTACCTGCTGTCAGTGCGGGGGATCTCGACGCAGAGCATCCCATCAAAATAATTGGCTTAGGTCTGGGAGAGCGAGTCGCTGCGGCTTACGAATCTTTAGCGTTCGATCGCGCTTGCGAAGAAACGTTAATTTTGGTTCGCCGCTGTAATAAGTTTCTAGACGAGCGGGCACCTTGGACGTTGTATAAAAAAGGAGAACAACAAGCCGTCGAAGAAGTCCTGTATTCCGTTCTAGAATCAGTACGATTAGCTGCATATTTACTCTCTCCACTGGTTCCCGATTTGAGTTCGGCAATTTACCAGCAGTTGGGTTTCGAGATCGATTTTAACGATCCCCAAGGGGTCGAGCGCTCGCCCTTCGCGAGTCATGGGAGTTGGGGGTTACTCTCGAGCGGGCAATCCTTCGAGAAACCCAGTCCGGTGTTTCTGCGGTTAGAACTTCCAAAAACCTCCTAAGATTCGATCGCTCTTTTATCAGTTCTATCCGAAAACGCGGTACTTTTTAAACGTCGATCGCCTCGTTATTAAAACTTCAGTTAAGCCCGAGCTTTTCTGGCTTTTTATTTACGCAAACCTGTCAATAAATCACCATAAATCGATCTTTTTGGCATACCCACATAAAAAAGTTAGGATAATAAAACAATGTTTAATGATTTCGATCGTGACTCGATATTCACCCCCGAACAGATCTTAGAAAATCGCGGTCGCGTCGCCATTTTTATCGATGGCTCCAATCTGTTCTACGCGGCAATGCAGTTGGGAATGGAAATTGACTACACCAAGCTGCTCTATCGCCTGACGGGGGGATCGCGCTTGCTGCGCTCCTTTTTCTATACTGGGGTCGATCGAACCAATGAAAAGCAGCAGGGTTTTTTGCTGTGGATGCGTCGTAACGGCTATCGCGTCATCGCCAAAGATTTGGTGCAACTCCCCGACGGCTCCAAAAAAGCCAACCTCGATGTCGAAATTGCCGTGGATATGATGGCGTTGGTGGGATCGTACGATACGGCCGTTTTAGTCAGTGGCGATGGCGATTTGGCCTATGCGGTGGATGCAGTGAGCTATCGCGGCGTGCGGGTGGAAGTCGTGAGCTTGCGATCGATGACGAGCGATAGTTTAATTAACGTGGCCGATCGCTACATCGATCTCGAAGCGATTAAAGAAGATATTCAAAAAACCCCCCGCCAAACTTCCTACAGTAACTACCGTCCCCTGACGGGTTTGAGTACGATCGACGATGCCAGCATCGAGTAGGGTAAAGTTGCCCTAAAAACTCGTACCCCAAACAGGATAGAGGCGGCACTCAAAGTCAAAGCCTCTATCCTTAAATTTTGTATCTTAACGTCAGTTTTAGATTGTTGTATCCGGTGAGGGTGGGGAACTCCGGAACGGGGAATGGGGAATGGGGAATGGAGTGGCAACTGACCACCACAACAGTTTTTAACGGAGTTGTGCATCCGGTTCTGGCACGCTTCGAGATCTCATCACCGGGTCACTCCAACCTTCTGCTTAGATAGAGTAAGACTGTACTACCTGTTTCTTAACCCGTACTGACGTTATCTTCGGGCGTGTAATCTTAGAAGTTGGTAAAATTCGTACCTGCGATAGGCTGTGGCTGAGCGAACCATGAAATTATCCGATCTTCGGTTGTCTGTTTCAATGCGAGCCGTTGTCCTTTCGATGGCGGCGATCGTCGTGTTGGGACTTGGGGGGTGCGGGGATCGCCGTGTCGTACCCGAAGAAACCACAGAAGAGTCCGATGGCGATCGAGATGAAGAGAACCGCCTGACCTTCAACGATATTACCCTCGAACAAGTAGATGACGAAGGTAATTTGAAGTGGGTGGTCAATGGCAAACAAGCCACCTATAGCGGCGATCGCAAACTCGCCGCCGTCAAAAACCCCAAAGGAGAACTGTATCAAAATGGGGAATTGGTCTTCCAGATTGAAGCCCTGCACGGAGAAGTGCATCAAAACGGTGAAAAAATCCTCCTCAAAGAAGAAGTGGTTGCCATCGATACCCAAGATGGGGCGGTGATGACGGGGGACGAACTTGAATGGCTGCCCCAAGACGACACTCTAATCGTGCGCGGTAATTTAACCGGAACCCACGAACGGGCCGACGTAACTGCCGAAGAAGTTCAATTTTTCAGCCAACAGCGACGGTTGCAGGCAATTGGCAATGTGGTGATGCGGGTGAAAGAATCCTCCTTGCTGGTGAGTACCGAGCAATTGACCTGGGAAATGGAACCCGAACAGGTCTTTATCGAACAGCAAGTGCAAGTCGAGCGGTTTGAAGTCGAAGGAGAGGGGGAAGAAAAAGAAGAAAAAATTACCGATCGCGCCATTGCCGATCGCGCCGAAATCGATTTAGCGACTCAGGTTTCCACTCTCCAGGACAACGCCCAACTCAGCCTCGTCGAACCCCCCTTACAAGTGGCCAGCAACGAGCTAGTTTGGGATTTACCCGGAGAAGTCCTCACCTCCAACGTTCCCGTGAAGGTCGTCCACGAAGAAGAAGAAGTGACGATGACAGGAAACCAAGGTTGGATTACCCTCGCCGAGGAAATCTTTTATTTAACCAACGGGATCGAAGCCCTCGGCAAAGATAACCTCGCCCAACTGATTGCCGAAAAGCTCACTTGGGATATTCCCGCCCAAGAGTTTCTTGCTGAGGGCAACGTCACCTACCGCCAAGTCGATCCCCCCTTCAATTTAACCGGACCTCGGGCCGAAGGAAGGCTCGAATCTCAAACCTTCGTGATTAGCGGGGGACGGGTGGTGACGGAAATTATTCCTTAACGATCGGGTGGGGTTTGGGTCTGGATTTGGATGTTTTTCACCCATTCTTCGGTCATTTGCAAAGAGCGTAAGTGGACGATCGACAAATGTGCGTACTCTGATTTTGCAAAGAGTCGGGGATATTTTTGGCGGTTGCGTCGATAGGTTTGCAACATCCACAGCAAGATCGAGTGCCTGGATAGAAACGATTTGCGCAATGTCTCTCGATTGCCTTGCCAAAGTTCTTGGCGATCGATCGAGCGTCGCCACGTTCGCTGTAGAAGTCGTCCCAACGTCAACCCAAACGGATAATCGAGAAATACCACCGTATCCGCTCGACTCCAAACGAGATCGCGCACGAGACTGTAGTTCCCGTCGCTCACCCAGCGATTGCCACCCAACGCTGCTGCCACTCGCTCTCGAAAGAGCGGTTCCGAAGCCGTTTTCCAATTCGGTTCCCAATACAGTGCATCCAACTCGATATGTGGCATCTGCAAGTACTCCGCAAGTTGTCCGGCTAGGGTCGTTTTTCCCGATCCCGTCGTGCCAACGATTGCAATCCGCTCGGGGAAACGCCAAACATTATTCGCCATGATGTCAGTTCGGGATAAGAGATTCCCCATTTTCCTCACAAGTTGGCTCTCGATGCCAAGGAGGTCGCGCTCCCCGAATGCGAGCAACCAGTTCCACTTCTCCGCGATCGTTCACCAGCCAATTGGTGGCTTCAACCAAAGGCTCGATCGGCTCGAACTCTGAAACCGATACCGCATTTTCGCCATTCTCCTCCATCGGGCGCAAATCCGACCAGATGGGACGACTGCGCAGCGGTTGGGTGGGGTCTTGAGGTAAGCCACCCCGACCGGTGATGATAAATTGACTGCCTCGGTAGTCGTCGCAACCGCGTGCGAGTAACGTCGTGGCATCGAGTAACTCTTCGGGTAAAGCGACCAATCCCGCACCCGGTTCGAGATCGGGGGTTTGAATCTCGACAATGCCGTTAAACTCAGGGCCGAGTTCGGAGGTGGCGGTAATATCGCTTTCGGAGGTAGGCTGTTGGCGAAATTCCGTCCCGAACAACCCTTGAGTGGTAATGCTTACCCGTCCGCCAGCTCCTCTCCCTGCATTGGCAGTAATATCGCTATTATTCAGGGCAGTCAGGGTATCGGTTGTCAGGGTGATGTTGCCCGCATTGTTCCCCATTCCCCCGGCTGTCGCCGAGACTTGACTGTTATTTTCAAGCAGGATCGTTTCCGCGTTCAGGGTAATGTTACCGCCCTTTCCCGAAGGCGTGGCAGCAGTGATGCGCCCCCGATCGAGGCTGACCTCATCTGCTTGGATATCGAGGATGCCCGCATTCCCCGTCCCAATACTGCTAACGGCGATCTCTCCCCCGTCGCGAATCACCAAACTCGGGGTGGTTAGGTTTAAGTTGCCCCCGTCTCCGCTGCCCGGTCCGATGCCTTCGATCCCCGATGCGGCCAGCAAGCTGCTAATCGCCGAACCCTCTAAGCCTCCTTCGATAATACCGGGGGTGAGCTGGGTGGTGGCCGTGCCGACAATTTCCACCGACTCGGTGGCATTCACTCGCAACGTCCCGCCAGACCCGACTCCCAGGGTAGAAGCAGAAACTTGTCCCCCCTCTCGCAGAATTAACCGTCCGGTATTCAGGGTAATATCCCCAGCAGGTCCGTTTCCGAGGGTTTCGGCAATAATCAAGGATGGCTCGCCGTTGGGCTTCGTACCGCTGACTTCGATCGACTCTGGGGCATTCACCGTAATGCTGCCCCCCTGTCCGGGATTGAATCGGGCAACTGTTGCCGAAATAAATGCCCCATCGCGGATGACGAGTCGATCGGTATTCACTTCAATCCGACCGCCATCTCCTGTCGTCGGTTCGTTGACATCGGAAAAATTGACATTCGCAAATAAGCCACTGCGCCGCTTCTGACCCGCGCCCAAAATCTCCACGGATTCCGAGGCGTTAATTTGGATAAATCCCCCATTACCCGAAGAACTTTCGGTGGAGGTGGAGATTTGACCGCCCTCGGCCAAGGTCAATCGAGCGGTATCGACCCGCAAACTGCCGCCATTCCCGGAACCAAAGGTACGTGCGGAGAAACCGCTGGCTCGTTCGTTATCCGCCGAAGTTCCCGTCAGGTCGATCGACTCTGCGGCATTGACCCAGAGCGCCCCACCTTCCCCAGCAGCAAATGTGGAACTAGATAAGCGCGATCCCCCACGCACGATCGCTCGATCGGCAAACACGCTCAAATCCCCCGCTCGTCCGGAGGAATCTAGAGCAATGGCGATCGCCGCACTTTCGCCATCGAGGGTGATACTCTCGCGCGCGCGAATGGAGATCGCCCCGGCATTTCCTTCGGCTAGGGTGAGCGAACCGACAATCGAGTCGTCGTTCAAATTCACCTGACGGGCTTCGAGGATAAAATTACCGCTGTTCCCAGTGTCGAGGGTTCCGGTGCCGACGAGAGACCGTTCGTCAATATCAACCCGATCGGCTCGAATTGTCATATCCCCGCCCGCCCGATCTCCCAAGGTAGAAGCGATCAGAAACGATTCTCCCCGGATATCGACGCGATCGGCCACCACTCGAACTTGTCCGCCCCCTTCCCCGGAGGCATTGACGATCGCATGTTGAGACAGTTGCAAATCGCCCAGTTGAGGTTCGGCAGAAAGTTGCCCGTCGAGGCCCCATTCTCCCGAGGCGACAGCCGCGAGTTCGATATTGCCCCCATCGGTACTCAGGATGCCCCCCTCCAGACGAATGTTGCCCCCAATCAGACCGAGGGTGCGATCGGGGTTCACTTCCAATCCCGTTGTTGAAGATTCACCAATGCGAGAGGCCAGGGCGCGCCAGTCGTTGCGGGCAGTGTCCACATCCTCGAGTTGCAGGGGAACGAGCAAGTCGTCGTCGGCTCTCAAGATCTGCCCCTCTCCTTCAACAACGATCGCAGCGGCAGCAGAATCGAGCTGCAAGCCCACGGGAACGCTGACGGTGAGGAGGGGATCGCTTATGGGATTGGTAGCGCTGAAGGTGGCATTATCGGCAAATACGACCCGATCGGCCGTGCTGGCAAAAAAGGAACCGCCGATATCCAAACGAGCGTTCGGCCCGAATATCAGACCGTTGGGGTTGATCAGAAAAAGATTGGCCGTCCCGTTGGCGCGGATGAGACCGTCAATGCGGGAAAGATTCGTGCCGGTGACGCGGGTGAGGATATTGTCGATCGCCAGGGAGTTGTCGAACAGCGCCTCGGTTCCCGCCGGAAGAGAAAATTCTTCAAAACTGTGGAAGAGATTGCTCCCCCTCGTCGTCCCCCCTTCAATCGTCAATTCGGCACCATCGATATTGACATTCGAGGGATCGGGGAGAGTCGAATCGGGTACAATTTGGGCGATCGCCCCAGAGCCACTCCAGAGTATCGATAATCCGAGCGAACTCCAAAAAAAACTCCAACTGCGTCGGCTCTTTCGGGGGCAGAATTCGTTTGAAATACCCATAGTCGCTCGGTGGTTTTTGAGTATTTTAACGTCAGGCGCAGGGTAAAACCGTTTCCGGTGAAGGTGGGAAACGGGGAATGAGTGCCAATACGAGCGCATTCGTGACAAGTTAAGCAAGTTTGTCAGGTGTCAAGTTGACTAGCTCGAACGATATAACCCTTCGCCAATACAGCGTTTTAGCGATTTGACTCTTGTGCGCGGGGGGTTCGGGGGAGTAGAGGGGCCCCCGGCGGGGGGTTTGGGGGGAGACCCCCCAACTCCGGGTTTTCGGTTGATTATTGACTGGTTGACAAAATGAATACCACCATTACTTGTCACTAATGATACGAGCGCGACCCCCGAGGTCGTTCACTGCCAATTCCCGACCAGGACAAATGGGGCCCAATGGTAGGGATGGCTGTATTCGGCGCGATTTAATAACGATTGCTGGGCTATCCGAACGGCTCGAGCTTTGCCGAGTTCGGGATGTTGGGCGAGCTGGCGGTAAAATTCGATGGTGAATTCAGCCGTGGAGCGATCTTGAACCGACCAGAGGGTCGCAAGCGTACTGCGCGCGCCCGATCGAACGGCAAATCCCGCCAGTCCCAAGGCGGCTCGTTTGTCCCCGGTGGCGGTTTGGCAGGCACTCAACACCAACAGTTCGATCGGCTCTCGAACCGCTCGATCGCGCAACAGTCGATTGAGTTGTTTGACGTTAATCGGTCCGTCCCAGGCAATGAGGAAGGTTTCTTCGACATTGGAGCTAAACTGACCGTGAGTAGCTAGGTGAACCACTGGAAACGAGTTAGCGTTGAGCTTTTCTTGCAAAGCGTCGTAGGTAAAAGCGCGATCGAGCAAGATGTGAGTATTGAGATAGGTGGCAATTCGATCGACTTCCCGTGCCACCCCCGGTAGGGCGGGGTAGGACCCCCACGCTTTACTGATTCCGGCGGCGATCGCTTGATATGCATCTCGATCGCGATTTTCGAGGGTGAAGGCTCCGGTTTCGAGGAGTTGCAGCCCCGGTGCGAGGGCCATCTGATATCGTTCGACTAAATACCGTTCCCCGTCGTGCAGGGCCGCCATGGGCAAATTCCGCAGGGTGCCATCGAGCACGAAGACCAAGGTTTCGATGTTATTGGCAGCTAACACCTCTTCCCCCGGTCGAATCAGCCAATCGTAGACTTGCTGGGAGTATTGCAAGCGCATTTCATCGGAAAAAATGGGGTTGAGGTGGAGGATGAGGTCGTTAATAGTGGCTTCGATCGATGCTTGAGGCAGAGGGGTTTCGTAATGCATCAACGGACGACCGGGTTGGGAGAGAATCACGGCAAGGCGATCGGGCAGGATAATCGGGTAAATGACCGCTGCGGTGGGATCGATCTGTTCGATTTCGACCGACCGCGTATCCAAGCAGGCTTCCCGGAAAAAGTTATCGATTTGGGCCACTTGCAGAGCTTCGATCGTTTGGCGGGCCTGTTTCAAATTGGCTTGGGGGACCGAACGTTTGAGTCCCTCGGGTTGGAGTAACAAACTCACGAGTTCGCGGTAAACGGGTTCGACGCTCTCGCGAAAGGAAAACTGGATGTCGCGATCGATGGCAATCAAATCCGAGCGCAAGGCTTGCAGGGTATTGACCGCTTCGGTATAAACTTCGATCGCCGCTTCGGTTTCTCCTTGAGATTTTAAAATGCGCCCGAGTTGCCACTGCCACCGGGCGGAAATCTCCGCCGCATCGATTCCTCGAGCAATGTGCAGTGCCTCTTGGGTGACATTTCGAGCCTCCGTCCACTGCCCGTTACGCTCGTATAGATGGCCCAACAATCCCAACGCATAAGCCTCAGCACGGGGATCGGCTAAATCTCGCGCGAGTTCCACTGCATTTGCACTTACTCGGGCGATTTCGGGCAAGGTGAGGGGGATCGAGTCGTGCAGTTCTATGGCGTTGGCGGCAAAATTCACCCGCGCGTAGATCGCTATCCGGGAGGGGGGCAGACGCTCGATATTCTCTTGCAACTCGGAAACGATCGCCCCAAAGCCCCGATCCCCGTCTGCCTCGTCGGCCCGAAGATCTGCCCGCAGACTGAGCTGGTTGAGTTGGGCTTCAACTAAAGCGGTCTGGTTGCGTGCCACCTCGGCGGCTTGTTGGTAGAAATCGAGAGCTTGGGACGTTTGACCCGAACTGCGGGCCACATTTCCCAGACTGGCAAAAATCGAGCTGCGATCGAGATCGAGGCGTTGGGCGATCGCCAAACAATCTGCCAGAACGACCTGGGATTTTTCCAAGTCTCCCACCCCTTGGAGGGCAATGCCGAGATTGTGCAGTGCCAGCGCTTTGAGATCGGTATCGGGAAACTCCGCCAGACTGGCATTGGTTTTTTCTAACAGGGTGCTGGCGCGCCGATAAAATCCCAACGCTTGTAGAGCCTGAGCTTGGTTGATTTGAACGCCCAACCCGCCCATTTTATCGTTCGCACTTTCGTAGGCGATTCGGGCTTCTTCCCAAGTCTCGAACGCCGCCTCGGGTTGTCCGAGTGCCAGTTGCAATTTAGCTCGGACGTTGAGAGTCTTTGCCTGGATTCGCACCCCGCGCTCGGTGGTCGTCGTGCGGGTCATCTCCAAGCTGCGAGCGATCGCTTCCTCGGCGAGTTCCCATTCTCCCAAATCTTGGTAGCCCAAAGAAAGGTAACTCCACGCCAGCGCCGAGTCGAGGGTTTCGGTCGATTCTCGGGCGATCGCCTGTTGCCAAAGGGCGATCGCTTCGGCGATTCGTCCTCCTTCGTAAAGCTGCCTGCCCCGCTCGACAAGGGGTTCTGGGTTTTGAAAGGTGGTCGCGGTGCGAGCATCGGCAACCTCGGGAATCGATAGCTCGGGTAAACTCGCCCAACTCGGCGCAACCGCCAGCAGCCACAATCCCCAACTCCAGCCGATGCTACGGATGCCAGTACGAATGACAGTCATAATTTTCATGCGATCGCCAGAAAACGGACAATTCAAAATTACGCCTAATGTAAACGAAGATGGGGAATGGGGAACGGGGAACGGGGAATAGAGAGCTGGGGAGGCTGGGGGAGAAGGAAAGACGCGGGGACGCGGGGACGCGGAGAGTGGAGAAACGGGGGAAACGGGAGAATGTCTAGCTCCTCAAGCCTCCCCAGCTCCCGAGAGCTAGCGAAGCTCAATTATTATTCCTCAATCTCACTCAAATAAGTTCCTCGAACGATCGCATCGGTGAGAATGGCATCGGAAAGGATCGCATCGGTCAAATTGGCGTAGCTTAAATTCGCCCCCGTTAAATCGACCTCGCTTAAATCGGAGCGTTCGAGGTTGGCATCGCTAAAATTTGCCCCCACTAAAATCGCCCCGAACAGATAGGTTTGCGTGAGAACGGCATGACTTAAGTCAGCACCTGCCAGATTCACCGCACTCAACACTGCCTGGGTTAAATCCGCTCCTTCGAGCCTCGCGCCCACTAAGTTGGCTAAATTCAAACCCGCATTCTGTAAGGATACCTCTGTGAGATCGGCATTGGCGAGGACGGCTGAGGCGAGGCTGACTCCGTTTAAATTCGATCGACTCAAGTTTGCCCCCACCAAGTTGACCCCTCTGAGATTGGCATCGGCGAGCAACGTATCGCTGAGATTGGCGTTGGCAAGGGTTGCACTTTCGAGGTTGACCCCATCGAGGATCGATTGCTCGATGCGGGCATTAAGTAAATCCGAACCGCTCAAATCCGCTCCGCTCATTAGGGTATTGCTGAGATTGACAAATCGCATTTTCGTGGCGATCGCCTCTGCCCCGGATAAATCCGCGCCTCTGAGATTCGCTCGTCCCAACTTGGCATAGTTCAAGTTTGCCTCGCGCCAGTTGGTTCTGCGGAGGTTGGCACTCCCGAGGGTTGCCCCTTCCCAGTTCGCCCCCTCAAAGGTCGCATCGAGGAAGTCGGCAAACGGGGCAAGCGTCATTTTGCCAGTGGTTTGGGCGAGGTTGGCTTCTCGCAAGCTGGCTTGGGTGAGATTGGCGTTGGAGAGGTCGGCATTGGCTAAATTTGCCCCCTGCAAGCGCGCTTCGATTAATTTTGCCCCGGTTAAGTTAGCGTTGGTTAAAGTCGCCCCGTTGAGGTTGGCTTCTGTTAAATCCGCATCTTCGAGATTCGCCCCGGTTAAGTTGGCGTTGGTTAAATTGGCTTCTTTTAAATCGCATTCAACGCACTCGTTCGTTGTCAGCAGGCGCTGGATATCACCGTCATCGGCAGCGCGCGCGGGCAAATCCGCCAAGCCAACTACAAAAGATGCGATTGAGATGCTCGCGAGGGGGAAAAAGAGTCGATTGATGGGGTGATTCGAGAAAAGAGGCATACACTCACTCAACGATGTTGTTTGAATCGGTTGTTTCGATCGATTGTGTCGGGCAACCACTCGAAATAACCTTAAGAGTCATGACGATAAAATTTTCTTGAGTGCCCATTTTCTTGAATATTTCGACAGTCTCAAATCCTAACGTTTGCCAGACTTTGAGCGCTCGCTGGTTAAACCGGGCGATCGTTACCCGCAAGTATTTTGCACGATATCGCTTCGCACCGTAGCCTACCACAGCTCGGGCATAGTCTTTTCCCAGACCTCGACCGACTAAATCGGGTCGAATTCCCATGCCGATATCGATCGCGTCGTCACTGTAGCAGCCACCGGGAACTCGACCGTCCACACTGAAGGAACAATAAGCTTCAAGCTCGTTTTGCGGGTTTAAGAGAGCGAAAAAGGCATTTTTTCGATCGAGTAAATCCAGTAAGTCTCGCTCGATGTTTTGCGGATCGAAGTTGTAGCGATCGTCAGGAGCCGGATATTTCCAATTGAGAATCGATCGGGCGTGGCTTTCATCGAGTGCTTGAAATTTCAGCATCTTCAATGCTCGAATATTGGTCTAAATCTTTCTAGAATTGTCAGCATTTAGCCATCGGCGATCGGTTTTGTAGGACGAGTCCATAAACATTTGTTGAAGTAGAGTTCGTAAGGATTCAGGACGAGATTTCAGATACAGGTTGGGTGACAATGGGTAGGGGCGGGTTTTGTCTAAAAATCTCCAGCAAGTTTCCCAACATCTATCCAAACCCGCCCTTACAGATTTTTTCGCTCTTGCCTGACACCTGAATCCTTACTCGAGTTCTCCTAGTATCGGAGAATGTATGGTTTTTAGTCTGCAAGTTCGTTAAAGTATAAGCTCTTTTCAATTCTTGAAAGCTGATGGCTGATAGCTGAGTGCTAAATGCTTAATTTTTTATTTTTTATTTTTTATGCTCACACTATTCGTTCATATTCCGATAAGTCGCCACGGCAGAGGGAGAAATACGATTGAGGTATCGGAAAATCCAATACTTCATTACCGTATCTAAAATCACGGGGAAGGTGGCAATAAACAGAAAGTTAAAGTCTCGGCTTTCGGGTAGCCCAAAATGGTGTGCCAACCCTTCTAGAACGATTTCCCATCCGTGGGGAGAGTGGTATCCCACGAAAATATCGGTAAACAGGATAATAATAAAGGCTTTGGCGCTATCGCTCAGACCGTATACTAAGTCATCGATGAAGGATTTAAGGACGGCAATTTCGCGCTTGCTATATACAAGAACGAAGCAAAACGCACCTAGAGAAATTAAATCGGCAAATACATTTTCGATCGCATTATCACTGCGAATATGATACTCCATCGCAATTTCTTCTGCTTTTTCTTCAAGGGTTTCCTCCATTTCTTCTTCAGACAAATGGGGTGCTTGTCCGATGAGCATTTCAAATTTGAGCCGCTCTTCAAACCGAGTCAAATCCATGAAGGCTTCTTCTTCAAAGTCTTGATTGATAAAAACAACAGAACGATCGGCAAAGTAACGATCGAAAATGGGATCGATGAGGAAGTTTTTAGAAATTTGATGGGTGAGTAGGGGAATCAGGATTAGCAGCAGAATGAATTTGAGGGAAATAACCGTTTTATTTTTGTGATAGCGAAATTCTTCGACGACTTCATTTTCGGCTTTGGGATCGAGTTCCCGTTTGAGACGATCGATGGTTCTGAGGATCGATCGCGGCAGAACGCTGACACTCGGACGTTTAGAGACGGGTTTGACGTTTCGGGGATCGCCAGTCACGATCGTTTCTTCGGCAAGTTGTTCCTCCGATTGACTACGATCGCTCAAGTGGGGTTCGGCTTGCGCGAGTAACGTTTCCGATCGCGCTTCGGGTACGACAATTCGGGGTTTGGGTGGGGATTGGCGATATTTGGCGACGATCGCATCGATGATTTTCAGCTTTTCTAAGTTTTGCGCGAACTGATACTTGGCTTCGGGAGAATATCGATAGTTTTCATCATCGACGGACTGAAGGGGAATCGGTTGGGTTGTGGTTTGAATAATTAAATTGAGAATCGATCGGCTGCTATTATATTCGGCAACTCTTTGCCGGATAATTCCTAAGTTTGTTTTGAGTTCTTTCTCAATCGCGTCGATTTCTAAGCGGCTTAAATCCGTCGATTCAAACTGTATTTTTTCTCCCTCAAAGTATTGATTCTCGATCGCCTTAATCGAAATAGCGGCTCTATAAGCTGCTTCTAGCGCCCGATCGGGGGTTTGGGCGTATCGCTGTTTTACCCACTCGACGGCTTTTTTGACCTGAGAAAAGATCGATGTTTTCATAATGTTCGATCGACGATCGGTAACTGAACTTAGATCGCGAGTCTCGGCAGACTGACAATCGCCTTCAGAATTGACTTAAGACTTTCTCTAGAATCTATGCCCAATCCCCGATACTTTCTGTAGTATACTAAACCTTTGGCGATCGAACGTAGAAAACCGAGCGGTTGCGCGATCGTGCCGACGGTTCTTTTGTCTTGGGAGTTTTCTCCGTGCCATTTGAGTCAGTTTGGATTACCGGAGCGACCCGTAGCGGCAAAACCACTCGCTTGGTAGAACTCTTAGAGCAGTGGGTCGAAAATACCATCGCACCCCCGAAAAATCACCGTTCCTCCGTTCCCAAACCCCTGCAAACCCAGCAGAGTTCCCCGGCTATTCTCGTCTTGGCCGCCAATGGAGATAATCGCATTGCCTTGAGGGATCGCATCGACACCACCCTCCAAGGAAAAGCCCCCGTTCATTCAACCACACCCTTGGGCTTTTTTCTCGACGAGACGATCCTATTTTGGCCGCTGCTGGTGGAGAAATTAAACCTGCGCGCTAAATTTCCCATGCGATTGCGTCCGGAAACGGAACAGGAACTCGCGACTCAATTGTGGCAACCCCAACTCGATCGCGGCGTGCTGCGGCAAGAAGGACTCAACGAATATCGATCGGTTCGCCGCACCCTGGATTTATTGCAACTCGCCGCAGCCAGCGGAACCCCCGTCGAAGAGATTCCCAACGTTCTCGAAGCCGGGATGGAAGAAGGGTCTCCAGAACTTTGGCAGGCGATGGGCGATGCCCTGCTAGCGTGGCGGGATTGGTGTTGGGAACGGGGATTTCTCACCTACGGCATCGCCTTTGAGTTGTACTGGCGGCATCTGCTGCCCCATCCCACCTACGATCGATACTTACAAACCCACTACGGCGGCGTTCTGGCTGATGATGTGGACGAATATCCCGGTATCGCCCGCCATTTGTTTGAGGTGTTTCTCGATGCGGATAAGCCCTGTGCCTTTACTTACAACCCAGATGGGGCGGTGCGGTTGGGGTTGAATGCCAATCCCGAAGCCCTGGCGACATTGGCGCGGCGATGCCGGGTGGAGGTTTTGAACCAACAACAGGGATTGGCAGAAAACTTGGGGGAATCGATGGTGTGCCTCACCCTCGATCCGGCGTTTTTTACCCAGCTTCCCTCGCAAATTTCGTCGATTCAAACGGGATCGCGATCGCAGCTTCTGCGACAAACCGCCGAAGCCGTTGCCGATGCCGTCCGATCGGGCATTGCCCCCCAAGATATTGCGATTATCGCGCCGGGAATGGATGCGATCGCCCGATACACCCTCTCGGAAATTCTCGACGGTAGCGGCATTGCCACCCAATCTTTGAACCTGCAACGCCCTCTAATTGCCTCTCCCGACGTGCGGGCGCTGCTGACGCTGCTAGCGCTAGTGTATCCGGGTTTGGGACGACTGGTCGATCGCGATGCCATCTCGGAAATGTTGGTGATGCTCTCGAGTGGCGATCGGCCCATCGCCCAACGCGATACCCTCACCTTCCATGCCATCGATCCGGTGCGCGCCGGGTTAATTGCCGACTACTGCTACGAACCCGATCCCGATCGCCCCAAGTTGCTCCCAGTGACGGAATTTCCCCGCTGGGATCGCCTCGGCTACCGCGCCACGGAAGCCTATAATAGCCTGCTCGCCTGGTTGGTACAAATTCAAGAGCAAATCGAACAGCGCTTGATTCCAGGTCCCGTTTTCGTCCTCGATCGAGCCGTCGCCCAGTTTTTGTGGGATAAAAACCGCCTCCCCTACGATCGACTGGCGATTTTGCGAGAGTTACTCGAAACCGCACAGCACTATTGGGATGTGGCATCGCGCTTGGAAGGGAAAGAACCCCACAGCGCCACCTGCGAGCGGTTCGTCCAACTGCTGCGCCGGGGAACCGTTGCCGCCAACCCCTACCCCGTCCGTCCCGCCAGCAGCCGCGCCGCCGTTACCCTAGCCAATATCTTTCAGTACCGCGCCAGTCGTGCCTCCCATCCCTGGCACTTTTGGCTGGATATCAGTTCTCCCCTGTGGGCGAGTGGGGGGTCGGCGGTGTTGTTCGGCGCGCCCCTATTTCTGGAGAATCGATCGGGTCGTCCCTGGACGGCTGATGATATCGAAGAAGCCGATCGCGATCGCATCCGCCGGATTCTGTTGGATCTGCTCGGAAGAGCGGACGATCGAGTGATTCTCGGTCACAGCGACTTAGCCGCCAACGGCCAAGAACAACTGGGATTATTACTCTCTTTAGTCAACGCTTCGGTTCCCCTGGAGGGAGTCTTGCGGTAGGGAGGCTGGGGGATAAGGAAAGACGCGGAGATGAGCGAGACAGTAAGTATTCCCAACACTCCATTCCCCATTAGTGAAAGGTTAAGCAATTTTACTAGATGTCAAGTTGACTATCTCGAATAGCTAGACCCCTTTGATGTTAATGTTTTCCACGATTTCACTCTTATGCGCGGGGGGTTCGGGGGAGTAGAGGGGCCCCCGGCGGGGGGTTTGGGGGGAGACCCCCCAACTCCGGGTTTTCGG
>JAXHUC010000085.1:0-28337 GCA_034189805.1 Cyanobacteriota bacterium | reverse complement strand
GCACTGTTTTCCGCGACCACCAACCCATCGGCTTTTATTCCCATCGCGGTCATGCAGCTTTGGTTTTAGCTATGACTGGAGTACTGGCTTTAATAGCATGGCAGTGGCGCTGGCTCTCAGCCAAAAAACTTGTTGGGATATTAGTTCCGGTCGTTACGGCTTTATTGCTCGGTCGAACTCGAATCGCAATTCTCGCCTTTTTAGCGGCAACCTTTTACATACTCGGACGAAAGTATTACAAGTTACTCGTTCCCGCCGCTTTTATTGGTTTGCTTGCAATTGGAATGATAACAATAAATCGACCGATTCAAGGATTGCCAATCATTCGACAAATTACTTCCGATCGCCTTTACCTATGGAAAGTGGCAGCGCGGGGTATCTACCTTCGCCCCCAATTAGGATGGGGTTTTGATGGATTCGGGATTGCTTATCCCTATGTGGGTAAGCCCGAACTCGTCGCCAAAGTATACGCCTTGGGTGAATTTAGCTTTGACTATCTCGGTCGAGACGGGAAAATCAGCTCGTTACCAATTCCTTCTAATAAAGCACATAACTTAATTTTGGATACAACGTTATCGGTAGGAATCTGGGGAATGTTAGTTTATCTAACTTTGTGTGGGTACAGCTTGCACAAAATTATCCAACTGCGTTATCGAGGTTTAGAGTCTGCGGTTATCGTTTACTTTATTTTCACTTTTTTATGGTTTGAATGCGCTCAATACACTCATCTAATTTGGTGGGTTTTCAGTCTAGCCGATACCAGGATTCAAGAGCGAAAAGTTAGATCGAATTCGGTCGATACAGAAGCCCAATAATCACACAAGTGTTCCCCAGTCATGGGTCTGAGTAATTTTCGTCCGGGCGACCCCAACTACACCAGCAATCGCGATCGGGATGGCAATATTGATGTTGCACTAGAGTGCTGCGATCGAACTTTAAAAATAACTACCGAACTAGGTATTTCTCGTTATTGAATTTTTACGCAAAAAAAAAGGTGACTCAAAGAGTCACCTTTATCTTAATAAAATGTGAGGTGTAAAAGTTTTTTTTTATGCTTAAGCTAAAACGAAATCAACTTCATCGGTTCCAGCAGTTTCACCCTGCCCGGATTCGATTTTTTCACCATTACTAGCAACTTCCACCGCAAACGGCACGTTGTCCAAACTGACATTATAGTCGGTAGCATCGGCGGTATAACCCACGCTGGCAATCATTTGCCGTCCGGCATCGGTGTAGAGAAATGCCAGCATTTGGTTCTTTTGCTTCTCGTTGTCGTAAGCCCAAATGACCATATACTGTTGGTCTTGATAGTCGAAGACCTTGGGGGGACGAGTCGGTACGTAACGACCGGGCGCACCAAAGGTGGCATCTAAAAACGACTGCACCGAACTGTCTTGGACGACAGCATATGCCACTTCTTCCGCAGGTGCGGTGACTTCGGCATCGGCTTCTTCGCCACCTTCAATGACTTCTTCCTTACCGCGATTTTTAAAATAATCGACGGCTTTTTTGGTCCCGATCGCCCCGACGGCTGCTACACCAGCACCCACCAAGATATTGCGAAGTTTTTTGTTCATGGATTATTCCAATCAGAATGGGTCAGTATCGAGCATCATCCTATCATTTCCCCGTTGGAGTACAACTCTTCCAAGAGATTGAGTTTTGGATTGAGTTTTGGATTGAGCTTTGAATGGGCGACCTCCCCAATATTGAGGATTCGAGCTTTGGTTTTTCTTGAGAAATCGATCGGGTTGGGAACTCTCTCGCGAAATCGTTGTCCCATCCTAATTTCCCAGTCTCAATCCTAGGCCGCTGCGGGTGCGACCAAATTCTCCAAACCTTCAACAACTTTGGTCGAGATAATTCGATCGCCCTTGGTAATATTTCTGAGAACCTCTTTCCCCTCAACCACGTAGCCAAAGACAGCATAGCGACCGTCGAGCAAATTCAGACCCGCTGGGGTGAGTTCCGGCTCGAAAAGGAAAAAGAAGAATTGAGACGAACCGCCATTAACATCGTAGTCCGGGTGCGCCATCGCCAAGGTTCCGTAAGCGGAGAACGGCAAGACCGGCTCTTCTCGATACAAACCGACCTCATCGAGAGTGAAGCCATAGACTGGTTCGTTCTCGCTGCGGACGCGAATCTCTAGGGGAATCGTCCGTTCTTCCCCGGTTTCGGGATCGACAAATCCATCTTCGGGGCCTTTAGGATCTCCCGTTTGCAGGACGTACGATTCTTCAGCGCGAGTAAACTTAATATCGTCGTACACGCCGCGTTGAATTAAATCGACGAAATTCCCTGCCGTTACCGGAGCGTTATAACCATCGACCACCATTTTCAAAGAACCGCGTTCGGTTTCCATTTCCACCGTGGCCCGACCCTTGAGTTGGGGTAGGTTCGCGTATTCTTGGGGTACTTCATAGGGGAAACCCGCCACCATTAAGTTCTCGAGCGCGCCGATGCGATCGATAATTGCCGCTCGTTGACTCCAAGTTCCCGACTTATCTTGAGCCTCGACGATTTCATCTAAAGTATCTAGATTTTGACCGATATCGGCAAGAATGTCCTTGGCTTTTGCCTGACGCTCTTCGGGAACGCTCGCGAGGAGTTCTTCTTCTTTGTAATTTATGAGAAAGCGAGCGCTTTTGATATCGCTTTGAATGGCATTCCAGCGTCGGTTGGCTCGCAATTGAGTGGCAATATCTTCAATATATCCTTGTAATTTTCGCACGCTCGGATTGTCGATCGGCAGCGCGTATTCGAGCAGGAGTTGGGGATTGCTAATCGGGTTGCCTTGAGGCATTCGGCTTTCGCGCAGTTTATCGCGATCGCCCCCCCACCAAGCCGCACTCAGACTTACAGATAAAACCATCAAGACGATCGCCACCAGACCGGTCTTGAGCCAGCGTTTCAATTCTTTCATTTATTAACGTGATAAGTTTTACGAGCTTTACTTTAGGTTTTAGGTTGAAAATATTGAGCTAAAAATCGGCGATCGCTTCCCATTGAGGTCTAATCCATTTGGAGCGACCGGGGAAAAAGTGCCGAACGAAACGCTATCGATCGTCCCAATTGCGATCGCGCCTTCAACCCCACGAGGAATCTCTGTTTAACCTTTCCCATATTGCCATAGCACCGTCCCTCGATCGAGCTTCCCCAGCAACGCCTGCTCTGGGTCGCCCCATCACCCCATCCCGACGATCGCCCCTTCTTCCATCTCCCCAACCCGATCGCGATAACTTCTGCGATCGAGCCATCGAGAAACGAACCATCTAAGGGGTAAAATGAATTGCCGACGGTAGGTGAAACTTTGCAAAAAAATTCATGATCTCATCCAATGACTTCAGAACTGGCGTAACCATCGAACTCGATGGCTCTGTTTGGCGGGTAGTAGAATTTTTACACGTCAAGCCGGGTAAAGGTTCGGCTTTCGTGCGCACGAAACTTAAAAACGTGCAAACCGGCGGTACGGTCGAACGAACGTTCCGAGCTGGAGAAACCGTTCCCCAAGCCAACCTGGAAAAAATTGTCATGCAATATACCTATAAAGACGGCGATCAATACGTCTTTATGGATATGGAAACCTACGATCAGTCTCCTTTGAATCCCGACCAAATCGGTGATGGTCTCAAGTATCTCAAAGAAGGCATGGAAGTGAATATCATTCGTTGGGGAGACCAAGTACTTGAGGTCGAATTGCCCAATTCCGTCGTCTTAGAAGTGACCGATACCGATCCGGGGGTGAAAGGAGATACCGCCACCGGAGGAACCAAGCCTGCCACCGTCGAAACTGGGGCGCAAGTGATGGTGCCGTTGTTCATTTCGATTGGCGAACGCATCAAAATCGACACCCGGAACGATTCGTATCTCGGACGCGAGTAAACGACCTCAAGCTGTGATTGCTGCGTTCGTATGGATTGAGGACAACCCGATAGTCTGTCAGTCTCTTTTTCCCGAGAGCGAGCTAACGAAAGCGTCCGGGCCTATCAGTGAATGTAGCTGTATTTGTCACTCCCAAGCTGTAGATTGCCCAACAAAACGATCGTGCCGGATTAAAAATAAAGGACCAAAGCCGTGCAACTGGATTTCAACGAACTTCGCGAACTGTTGGCAACCCTCAACCAAACCGACATTACCGAACTCACCCTCAAAAGTGGAGAGTTCGAGCTGAAGGTTCGTAAAGGGGGAGGCGGCGAGGCTGCCGGAGCAACTGTCGTCGCCCCAGCGCCAACAGTGGGGGTGGATTTCGGATCGCTTGTCGCCACTCCCCCTGCGGTTCCCCAAAGCTCGCCTGCCACCGACGAGCGTCAGAGTGCCACGGCAGGAGGCGCGTCGGGGATTTCACCCCCAGCGATGGAGACCAAATACGAAACCATCTCATCTCCGATGGTGGGGACCTTCTACCGCGCGGTGTCTCCAGGAGAGCCGCCATTTGTGGAAGTGGGCGATCGCATTAGTTCGGGGCAGGCAGTCTGCATTATCGAAGCCTTTAAGGTGATGAACGAAGTCGAAGCGGAAATTTCTGGAGAAATTATCGAAATTTTGGTCGAAAATGGCGAGTCGGTCGAGTTCGATCAACCCCTCATGCGGGTTAAACCGAGCTAAACTTGAAGTTGTCTGCGTCAAATATCTATGGATTTTCATAAATGAATGTAGACTGCTAAAATTTTGGGATCGCTAATTTTTGGGTCAAGTTAGATGAAACCACCTCAGCCGATACCGCAAGAAGTGACACAGCAGGTTGCAGAATACTTCAGTATTCTGAGCGAACCAATGCGTTTGCGACTTTTGAACTTACTGCGCCAACAAGAGCGCTGCGTGCAAGAGTTGGTCGAAGCAACCGAAACCAGTCAAGCCAATGTTTCCAAACATCTAAAAGTGATGTTGCAAGCGGGAATTCTCAGCCGTCGGAGCGAGGGAACTTCCGCCTACTATCGCGTGGAAGACGAGTTGATTTTTCAACTGTGCAACCTCGTTTGCGATCGCCTTGCCGCTCGCATCGAACAACAAGCTCGTCACTTTCGCGCCTTTGGAACTTCAGGTCAACGATCTCGGCTTCCCGAGGCTCGCAAAACCCACAAGACTCGACAACGGGTTGAAGTTCTAGAAGCTCATTTAGAGCCAGAGGAGCCATAATCTACTATCTAAATCTCTCCAACGCCTTAAAACTCAATTCTGTAAACTCAATTCTGTTACGCGAACTTAAATATTAGCCTCTACCGAGTTTGACCTGACGATGGGTATCTGCTGCTTTTGAGTTTCACCGACGAGTGGAACCTACCCTCTTACAGAACACTTTTATTTTCTCGAACTTCACGCGCTCTAAAAGTTAGAATTATCAATCTAGAATCATCGATCGCGCTTGAATTGAATTCTCCATCGCCCAGTCCGACCTCGAACAGCTTCAGCCTTTAGATCGTTCGACGTTATTTTTAGAAGCCTCAAATCTGAGACTTTCAAACCTGTTTAAAACCCGATTTCCACTTCAAATTTTCAATCTTGCGATTTTTATCCCAAAAAAATCAGTTAATCTTTCCTCAAGTGCTTGGTATCGAGACGAGCATTTAGCCGTCAGCTTCTTTGGAACCAGTCAAGTTTGAATTTCACATGGCTCGCATTCCACAGACGATCGAATGCCCCCAAGAACATCAGCGCTAAGAACTCAGCGATCGATGGTGACGTATCGAGAGCCTCGGGTAACGATATTGTGCCCTCTCCCGGTGCAGTCTAAGATGATTGAGGAATATCGTTTAGTTACAAAAATTTAGTTAAAAAATATGAAAGTAGCGATCGCGGGGGCGACGGGTTTTGTTGGCAGTCGGTTAGTTGAAGTCCTCCAAAAGCAGGACATTCAGATATTAGTACTCACCCGAAATCCCGACAAAGCCAAGCGGATGTTTCCGCCCCAAGCTTTCCCCAAGCTGGAAATTGTCAGCTATACTCCCACCGAGTCAGGGGCTTGGCAGCAGTCGATTTCCGGATGCGATGGCGTGGTGAACTTAGCGGGTGCGCCCATTGCCGAAGAGCGCTGGACCCCCGAACGCAAACAAGAAATTTTAGAAAGCCGCCAACTAGGAACGCGAAAAATCGTCGAAGCGATCGCCGCAGCCGATGAAAAACCTAGCGTATTGGTAAATGCTTCGGCCATCGGTTACTACGGTAGCAGCGAAACCGCCACCTTCGACGAAACCAGCACTTCCGGCAACGACTTTCTCGCTCAAGTCTGTCGGGAGTGGGAAGCCGAAGCCGAAAAGGTAAAAGAAACCGGAACCCGCTTAGCGATTTTGCGATCGGGTATCGTATTGGGTATGGGCGGGGCGATCGCCAAAATGCTCTTGCCGTTCAAACTCTTTGCCGGGGGTCCGTTAGGTAAGGGAAACCAGTGGTTTTCCTGGATTCACCGCAACGATATCGTCAATCTCATTTCTTACGCCCTCACCCATCCAGAGGTGGAAGGCACTTTCAATGCCACTGCTCCCAATCCCGTGCGCATGAACGAACTATGTCGCACCCTCGGGGAAGTGATGGGTCGCCCTTCTTGGTTGCCCGTCCCCGAATTTGCCCTCGAACTGCTGCTTGGAGAAGGGGCGCAGGTGGTGCTTGAAGGTCAACAGGTTTTACCCAAACGCACCCTAGAAACTGGCTTTGAGTATCAATATACAACCGTGGCTCCAGCTTTGAAACAGGTGGTTCTCGAAGCAAATTTGTAACGAAAGTTCGTTCCCCATTCACCTATGCCGATGCAAAGATTGCCAGAATGAGAACGCTATACTTTCTAGTTCCGGGAACCACATCCAAATTTGGAGGAGGCGGACTGTGGGCGGAACTCAAAACCGTCAATCTCGCTCGCCAAATTTGCGCCGCAGAAATTGTTACCTACCGACAGCGAGAACCCGATCGCCTTTTTTTAGCTGATTTGCTCGATCGCCCTCATTGCAACAACAGCGACGATCGCATCTTTGTCGTTAGTTGGGGGTTTGACGTTCCCAAACTGGTGGCACAACTGGGAAACCGTCCTACCATCTATCACGCTCACAGTGCCGGATACGGCTTCAATCTGCCCCCACAGATTCCGATTGTCACCGTCAGTCGCAATACGATGGGATACTGGGGAGCGCGATCGCCTAACTCCTTAATTTATTACCTTCCCAATCAAATTGGCGATGAATTTCGCGATCGGAGTACATCGCGGGATATCGATGTTTTAGTGCAGGCGCGCAAATCCTCAGAATATCTCCTCGATCGACTGATTCCGGCACTGCAACCCCGTTGTCGCGTCGAACAGTTGACGGGATTCGTCGAAGATCTCGCCGGACTGTTCAACCGCAGCCAAATTTATCTCTACGATTCGGCGGAGTATTGGGGAACGAGCGGTGTCAGCGAGGGATTTGGGTTGCCCCCGTTGGAAGCCCTCGCCTGCGGCTGCCAGGTGTTTTCGAGCGTCAATCACAGCTTGGCCGACTATCTCGATCCGGGATTTAATTGCCATAAAATTGCTGCTTTCGATCTCGATTACGATCTAGAACGGATTCTCGCAGTTCTGAACGCTCCCCCAGAACCCTTGCCCGAAGCCTTCTTCAAGTCGTATCGAGAAGCCAATTTAGTAGAGCGACTCAGAACTATCCTAGAAGAAATCAATACCTTTTTCGATCGCCGTGGGGAATTTGCATCGCCGATTGCCGGGTTGAACCGATGGCGGTTGGGGCAACTCTGGATGAAGCGATCGATCGCAAAAGTCCGCAAGAAGCTGGGATGAGGGAGATGGGGGAGCTTGGGGGCTTGGGGGGCTTGGGGAGCTTGGGAGGATGGGGGAGCTTGGGAGGCTTGGGGAGCTTGGGAGGATGGGGGAGCTTGGGAGGCTTGGGGAGCTTGGGAGGCCACGAACACTGAGTTTTTCAACGATATCTCAATTCCCCCGTTTCCCCCATTTCTCCCGTTTCCCCCGTTTCCCCCTCACCGCGTCCCCGCGTCTTTCCCTCTCCCCCTCCATTCCCCACCCAGACCCGAAACTGACTTAACCTAGCGCATCGATAATGGCATCGTATTTGGGCGAACCGGTATCGTTCACATCTTCGAGCGTGCCCCAACTGCCCCATTTACTCGACTCTGAAATATCAGCAAAGTTGGCAAACAAACCGCCACCAACATCTTGCCACGCCTCGAAGTATTCCTCGTACAGTTGACCCATGCGCGGATCGCGGTTAGCGGTCACAAATAGCTCGGTGATGGCGTTGTTATTTTCCACACCTCGCGTCCCTGCCAAGTGCTGACCTCCTTCGTAAGCGACTAAATCTAAACCTTCCCGTTCGGCAACCGCTGCGTAGTCTTCCATCTCCCGAATCGAATCTTGCAAAGCACCTCCGCTCGGTCTGTTCGGCAAGAGACCACCATGAGTGAGTTCGTCGAAGAGTTTGTCGAGTCCGCCATCGGCATCGTTCGTCCAGCTTTGGACTTGGGATTCGTAGTCCCGATTTCCGATATAGCCGCCGAAATAGGGGGCAATGGCGATCGCATCGATACCGTATTCCTCGTGAGAGAGAGGCTCGTCCGCCCAGCGATACCCCAATGCCCGATTTCCCGTCCAATCGTTGGAAGACTGCGCCCCCATCACGCCGATGACCCGGTCTTTATCTTCGGCAAACACGTCATCCCAAATCTGCGTCACCTCCGTCGTCCGTTTGCTGAACCAATCCATGCGCTGGGTAAACTTCGAGTCGGTGGAGTCGGGCCACTCTAGAGCGGCTTGTTCCTCGATCCACTGAGCCTGACTGAAATTGGAATTCCAGACTTCGTTGGAATACTCGACGTAGATATCCAAATCCGGATCGAGATTGTCTTTGACGTACTCGGCAAAATTGGTGACGTATTCATCAGTCGCCTGGTGGGGAATGGTAAACCAGGGATCGGCATCGAGGCGGTTGGCGACATCGACGAGGGTTTCAACCGGAAGACCCGCTTCAGTGTATACATGGTCGTCGGGTTCGGGGCGATCGCTCCATTCACTCAAAGGCGAATGATTTGTCGCCATCCAGTCCATAAACCGGACCGATTCAAACGGTTCGAGTTTGTCGAGCCAGTTGGGATTGTACACCTGAGTCTCGTAGGTGTCCTCGTAGATTTCCGGCACGATGCGAATATTGCGAATGTAGTCCTCGGGATCGGTGGACGTAATTTTGAGCAACATCGCTCGGTCGGTGCGGGTGACATCAAGGACATCGCGTCCGGGTTTTGATGCTTCGGTATCTTTCCGGGCAGAAAAGCTGTATTCGAGGGTTCCTTTCCCATCGTAGAGAACCACGTAGCGATCGCCGTGAGCGGGATCGAACAAGCCCACCAGAGCACTCGCGCGATCGAATTCTACGCCATCTTCAGCAGTCGGTAGCGATCGAACCCAACCATTTTCATCGAGGTCTAATGCGTCGTCTTCCTTGGTATTCCAGCTACTGTCGCTTTGAGGCAACCAAGCACGAGCGGACTTGAAGACATCGAGAAAACCCCGTTGAGTTCCCCAATAATTCGGACTGCTCAGATTCATTCCCATTGCTACGGGTTCCTCGGGTGCGGGAGTCACCGCCACGTTAACGGTTGCGGTTGCCGTACCTTCATCACCATCACTGACGGTATAGGTAAAACTGGCATCGCCTTCAAAATCGGTGGCGGGTATAAATGAGATATTACCATTCCCATCCATCACCACCGTTCCATTCGCAGCATTCCCCACCTCGATAATTTCGAGAGAGTCGCTGTCAATATCGCTGTCATTCTCGAGTAAATCCGCTGCGAGCAGTTCGAGTGGCGTATTTTCCTCGATTGTGGCGGTGTCATCAATGACGGTGGGGTTATCGTTCACTGGCTCGACTGTTACGTTGACCGTTGCAGTTGCCGTACCTTCCTTGCCATCGCTGACGGTATAGGTAAAACTAGCATTGCCGTTAAAGTTAGCCTCAGGAATAAACTCGACGTTTCCCTTGTCATCGAGCGCGACAGTTCCGTTGGTGGCATCTCCCACTTCCGTAATCTCGAGGGTATCCCCATTGGAGTCGAAATCGTTGTAGAGTAGGTCTTCGGCCAACAGCGTCAGAGAAACATCTTCATCTGTTATCGCTGTATCCTCGATCGCTCTTGGGTCTTGGTTGGAGGCATTGACACTGACGTTGACAGTTGCGGTTGCCGTACCGCCTTGGCCATCGCTAACGGTGTAGTTAAAACTAGCATCGCCGCTGAAGTCAGCCTCGGGGGTAAATTCAACGTTGCCCTCGTCATCGAGGGCAACAGTTCCGTTCGTAGCATTCCCCACTGCGGTCATTTCGAGAGCGTCGCCATCGGGGTCGCTGTCGTTGCTCAGTAAGTCGCTTGCAAGTAGGGTAATCGGCTGATTTGTTTGGGTGGATGCCGTATCGTCGGTGAGGGCTGGATTTTGGTTTGGGTTGGGATCTGGTGGTGTTGTCCCCGCCAAATCGGCAATTTCCGCCTCCGTCAGCGCCCGATTGTAGATACGCAAATCGTCAAGGCTACCTCCAAAGGCTTGCGTTCCCGTACCCGTCACCACTCCATCGTGAAAGCGGGTATTGCCAATCAAAGCCCCAATTCCGGTGGCTTGAGTATGTTCCCAAAGTTGCGACCCCTCTCCTTCACCAAATTTGGCTCCATCGAGGTAAGCCGAAAATGCCCCGGATTCGAGAGTTGCGTCGCCATCTAAGACTAGGGTGACGTGATGCCAAGTATCTGAGGAGATGGCATCGGTGGAGAGGTAAGTTCCCAGCCACTTACTCTCGCTCGCCGGGCGATTCCAACCGCCAACGTAAAGGCTACCGTTATCGATGTAGATATTCAGTCCCCGTCCGCCATGACCTTGATCGTAGATGACTTGTTTGCGATCGGCAATATTTTTGTCATCGACTTTGAACTTGATAGAAACCGTCCGCTGAGCGTGAACTCCCAGATTGATATCGGTTGAGTTGGCAAGTTGGATGTGGTCGTTAGTGCCATCGAAGCTTACAACATCACCAACTTCGCCACCAACAGTCTCGACGATCGCACCGTTGCGCAAGCGACCGAAGTTATTATTGCCGTAAGGGGATGTGTCGATGGTGCGGATTCCGGAGATATCCTCAAATTCCAGATGAGCGACTAAATCGGGGACGGGGTTAGCAAGAATCGATATTTCTGTATCGGTTAAAACTTGATTGTAAACGCGCAAATCGTCAAGGCTACCTCCAAAGGCTTGAGTTCCCGTACCTGTCGCTGTTCCATCGTGAAAGCGAGTATTACCAATCAAAGCCCCAATTCCGGTGGCTTGAGTATGTTCCCAAAGTTGCGACCCCTCTCCTTCACCAAATTTGACTCCATCGAGGTAAGCCGAAAATGCCCCGGATTCGAGAGTTGCGTCGCCATTTAAGACTAGGGTGACGTGATGCCAGGTATCTGAAGAGATGGCATCGGTGGAGAGATAAGTTCCCAACCACTTACTCTCGCTCGCCGGGCGATTCCAACCGCCAACGTAAAGACTGCCGTTGTCGATGTAGATATTCAGACCCCGTGGCGCTCCGCCTTCTTCGTAGATAACTTGTTTGCGATCGGAAATATCTTTGTCATCGACCTTAAACCGCACTGAAACCGTTCGCTGAGCGTGAGTTCCCAGGTTAATATCGGCTGAGTTCGTCACTTGGATGTAGTCGTTACTGCCATCGAGGTTGACCACACCGCCTAAGTCACCACCAACGGTTTCGATAGCGGCACCGTTGCGCAAGCGACCTAAGTTATCGCTTCCTTCCGGTGAGGAGTCTGTGGTACGTATTCCCAGAGCTTCGTTGAATAACAGGTGAGCGATGAGTTGCTCTTCCGAAACTCGATCGGCAGAAAATTGGTCAAAGTTTTGTGGCGACATCTTACACCTCTAACAAACAATAAATCGGTTTTTTGTAAATGCACGCCGCGTTTAAATCTTGACTTTAAAGCAGGAAAGGTCTGATTTTAAAAACGGTTTCAAGTCAAATAGATTACAGAGTAAATCCAAAAATATCAATTCGTGTTTTTAACGACTCGATTACTCTTGAAAAATTGACATAGCAATAGACAGCATCAAAACTAATTCGATTTTTTTTATGAAGCTTTTATGTAGAGATAAGTATTTTTACCGAATCTCTCTAAGATAAGTTCTCAAAATTTTGCAGCCAATTTAACAAAATTTACGATCGAGCCGAAAATTTTTAGCGCTAACTGAATGGACACTTGATGGGCAATTTACGTGCAGAACTAGGTCTTGGTGATTTTTAGCTCGATCTGCTGGCACGATCGAACTCGATCGAGACCTCAGAACTATTTTGGCTTCAGTAAGTTTACGTAATTTTTCACTGTACGACTCTCTTTTTTAGCCAAAAAAACTCAATTTATTCACCTCAATAATTGATGAATTTTTTGCAAAGATAAAATCAAGTTGACGTGAATTCAGCTTGCGTTGAAGCTGACAGTGATTTGCACTTTTCGATCGTTGAAAGTAAAGTTTAGATAAAGGCACGATCGAGTTTTCGTAAAGTCAGATCGATCCTCGTCCTGACCCACATCGGAAAGACAAAACTATGCGGGAATACTTAGAAGGACAGCCACACACCACGAGTCGCGTCATGACACTTGCAGACTATGCCCGCAGTCTGGGAGTTGCGTACAAAACAGCATGGCGGTGGTGGAAAGCCGGACGCATCAACGGCTATCAACTTCCCAGCCGTGCGATATTCGTGAGATCGGAAACCGGAGACACTGAAGATTTGCGTCCCGGTGCGAATACCGATATTTGTCGAGTTTGCAAAACTGTTTTAGAGCCATCTTTAAAACCATCTGTTCCAGCCTCCCCATCGAGTTGTCCGGTTTGCGGTTGGTTTGTCAGTTTGGCTGATGCCAAATCCCCAATTGAACGAGAACGACTAAATTGGGCGCGCATGACGTGGGAGAAGTTTCAATCGCAGTCTGCGTCAAGTCGCGAAGCCGCCTCGCGTTTGGAATCTCGGCTAGATGCACTGCACGCTCAGTTGCAAACAGCAACCCAAGAACGTCAATACTTACAGTCACAATTGGATTGGATTATAGAGTGGCTCGATCGAGTCAATCTATACTTTCTCCAAGAGAACTTACTAAACATAACAACACCCTTATGTGAGGATTTTGAAAGTAATTCTCGATCGGCAGTTAGCGTAGACTATTATCCTTTGCAAGAACTGCTTGCAACCCAACAGTGGCAAGAAGCAGATGCGATGACGCGATCGCTGATATTGCAAGTGACGGGGCAACAAGAACGGGATTGGCTAACGGCAGAAGATATTCAACATTTCCCCCTCGCAGATTGGCAAACCCTAGATTGGCTGTGGTACGAATACAGCCAGGGACGGTTTGGATTTTCCATCCAGCAATGGGTGTGGGAACAAGTCGGTGGCGATTACGGGGCATTCTGCGATCGCGTTGGTTGGCGCACCCGCGAAAACTGGCTGTACTACGAAGATGTCCGTTTCGGCATCGACGCACCCCTCGGACATTTACCGATTCTCGGTTGGCGCAAGCGATCGTGTTATGGAGTCGGTGGGGGAACGGCTGCGGAAATAATGGCGAGTGTGGCAACCAGAACGATGAGTGATGAATAGGGTGTAGGGTGTGGGAAACGTCAAATACTGACTCTCTCCCTTGTCTCTCATCTGCGCGTCCCTGCGTCCCCTGTCTCCCAAAAAGCTCGGCAACTTCTGCATAAGTTCTCCCGTCCGAGACATACGAATGAAAAAGACTTCAGCATCAACTTGGAGGAAATGCGATCGTGGCAGTGATTAACGGAACCCTTGCCAGTGAAGTGCTACAAGGTCTACTCGAAGACGATATCATTCGCGGGCTAGCCGGAGACGATACGGTATTCGGGGCCGGGGGGAGCGACTTACTTTACGGCGATGGCGATCGCGACGTACTTGCAGGCGGTGAAGGCGACGACACCCTGATCGGGGGTACGGGAGACCCGCAAACCAACGATAGCGACGAAGCTGATTGGTTGTACGGCAATCAGGGAAACGATCGACTGTTTGGCAATCGGGGAAACGACACCCTCGAAGGGGGACGGGGAAACGATACCCTTTTCGGCGGCAAGCAAACCGACGTTCTCAGGGGGGGTGAGGGGGACGATGTGATTTTTGGCGATTTGGCCCCCAGCGATGACGTAACGACATTCGATCGCACCGACTATCGGGCCAACACCGCCCCCAGTAGCATCGTCACCGCTGATGTGGATGGCGATGGAGACGGGGATATCGTGGTGGCCAATCCCGGCATCGACCCCACCTTAGTTTCTCCCAGTAGCGGCAATACTCTATCGATTCTGCGCAATAACGGCGATGGTACCTTTGGCGCACCCACCACCGCCACGACGGGAGTTGGCCCCTCGGTAACAGCTGGGGATTTTGATGGCGATGGTAATGTGGATTTGGCAACGGCTAACAGTACCGACAATACGATATCGATTCTGCGCAACGACGGCGCGGGGAATTTCGCCGCCCCAGTCAACTTCGCCACCGGAGACCGACCGTTTATCAATCCACCTGCCGACCTCGACGGCGATGGCGACCTGGATTTGATAACCACCAATACCGTCGCCGTTAACCTGGATACGGGTATCGATACGGGCAATACGATATCGATACTGCGTAACGACGGCGCGGGGAATTTTGCCGCCCCGGAAGTCCTCACCGTGGGGGTCGGTGCGGCGGGAGTGACGGCAGCCGACCTCGATGGCGATGGCAATTTGGATTTGGTAGTGGCGAACGAAGGAAGTAATACCCTGTCGGTTCTGCGCAACAATGGCAACGGCACGTTCGGCGCACCCACCAATTTAGCCGTAGGCGTTCGTCCCATTGATGTTATTGCCGCAGATTTAGATGGAGATGGCGACCTGGAGTTAGCCACTACCAATTTTGGCGGCGCGTCGGTGACGGTACTGTCCAACAACGGCAACGGTACGTTCGCACCGGGGGTTTCCTTTGCCACCAACGAAGTTCCCAGTAACCTCGCCGCAGACGATTTAGATGGGGATGGCGATTTGGATATTGCCATGTTGCACGCCTTCTTCACCACCCGCGTCGATATGACCGGGGGCAGCACGATTTCCATTGCCCGCAACAACGGCGATGGGACGTTCGCCACGCCGGAAAGTTTTCCCGTAGGCAATACTCCCGTGGGATTGGTGGTGGACGATTTGGACGGCATTCGCAACTCCGACCTCGCCACTCCCAATTTCGATAGCAACAGCGTCACGGTGTATCTCAATCAATCGTTGGTGTCCCAAGGAGATACCCTGACAGGCGGTGCGGGGGCGGATGATTTCGTGTTCAACGCACCCGGCGCGGAAGGGGATATCATCAGCGATTTCCAATCCGGTATCGACCAAATCCTGATTTCGGCAGCGGAGTTCGGTCTGACTCCCGGCGCGATTTCCGCCGACCAATTTGCCTTGGGTAGTGTGGCCACGGGTAGTGGCGATCGCTTCTTATATAATGTCGGCACGGGCATCCTCTTATTCGACCCCGACGGAACTGGCGCGCAAACCCCCTCGGTGTTGGTCACGCTTTCTGGTGCGCCGACTTTAGCCGCGACGGATTTGCTGGCAATATGAGCTAAGTGTATTGGGCCGGGGAACAAGGAGAACAAGGAAGAATTTTTAATTTTGCGGAAAGTGAGCGGTGTCGGTTTCCGTCCCGTTCAACTTTCCAAGACGCATTTTGCATTTTGCATTTTTAATTTTTCATTCACTCCATCGCCCCCCACGCACCAGAAGGCAGAAATCCCGACCAATATCCCGGATGCTGGTACGTCTCACCTCGCAACATCTGTAACTGTACCTGCCGCAGCGCCTCTCCCCGTTCTTCCCCGTTTGCCAATCGCCCGTAGTAGTCCACCATCAAGCGTTCGGTGGCGTAAGTATCCACATTCCACAGGCTGAGGATTTGGGTTTGCGTCCCGGATATGGTCAAGGCGCGGCGCAACCCGTACACCCCTTCTCCCGTCGCCGTATCTCCCACCCCCGTTTCACAGGCGGACAGCACTACCAACTGCGTCCCTCGCAACCGCAATCCCGCCACTTCCAATGCCGTCAGGATGCCATCGTCGAGGCCGCTTTGCCGGGGATTGGCACCGGCGAGGGCTAAGCCGGAACGGAGGAGGGGGTTTTCTTGGTTGGCCGGTTGGGGGCGGAAGGTATCGGAAAAGCTGCCGAACGGTGAATCTGCGGTGGGTTCCGGGGTTTCGATTTCCAGGAAAAAGCCGTGGGTGGCCAGATGGAGGATGTTGGGAGAGTTGAGCCGTTTGAGGACGTTTTCCGTGGCGTTGGATTGGCTGAGGACGGTGCTGTTGGGGAAGAGGGGGACGATGGCTTCCGCTTCGTCTGCGGTGTTGGGCAATCCGCCGAAGGTGAGGGCGAACCCGGCGGAACGGGTGGTATTGGCGACGAGGTTGGAGTCGCTGGGATTGTCTGTAGATATATCTGTGGCTGAGGCGAGGTTGCCCAGGTTGGCGACGAGTTCGACGGAGTTGGGGTTGCCGGGATTGGTGTAGTCGGGATTGGCGAAGATGACCGGGGGCTGTTGGCTGGGGATAGTCTGCTGCTGCGCCAGTAAGTCCCGTCCGGTGGTGAGGTAGGTGAGGGCGTGGGTTTCGAGGAGGTACTCGCCGTTCTCGTCCATCAAGGCGGCGAAGGGGATGAGGTTGAGTTGACCGTCGGGGGAGAGAATCAGATGGCGGGCGTTGCCCAGTTTTTGCTGTAGGGGTTCGATGAGGCGGGAGTAGAGATGGCGGTTGGCGGTGGTGTCGAAATTGTCGATGCCGAAACCGGGGACGGATTGGAGGGCTTCGCGGAATTCGGTGACGGCCGCATCGATAGTAGCGGCTTCCCCCAGGTCTGCCCATTGGGGTTCACCCGTAGCGTGGAGGATGTAGGCGGCGTAGCGGGGACTGCCCCATCGTTCGCTACGTGATGCTTTGGGGTTGAAGGGTCGGTACTGCACCAGTTCCACAAGAGCAGCATCGGCAGGAATGAGTTGCTGGATGGCTTCGATGGTGACGGGTTCGGTGGCGGTGCGGAATTCGGCACTGCGGCGAGACAGTTCCGCTTCCAGGTCTTCGGCTTCGGCAGTGAGATTGTCGAGTTGTTGGCGGTGGGTGGCGGGGTCGCGGATGTCTTCCGGGCGGCGATAGACGAGGGTGGCAAGATGGGAACGGGTTTCGAGGAGGTCGTCGAGGAGGGTTTGGTTGGCTAGGGTCAGGTTTTGGCGCAGGAGTTGCAGGTTTTCGGAGAGGGCATCGAGGATGCGTCCCTTGCGGCGTAGGAGGGTGGTGAGGGCGAGGCGGGCGGCTTGGGGGTTGTTGGGTGCGTCTTGGAGGTGGAGGGAGATGGTTCGGTAGGTGGTGTTGCGAAAGGTTTTGGCGTAGGCTTGTTTCTGTTTCTCAGAGCCGGTGGTGAAGAGGTGGGTGAGGTTGGCTTCTTCGATGTTGGTGCCACGGGTGAGAAATTCAGTGGCACGGGGGATATCGCCTTGGGTGAGGTACAGTCCTGCCAAGTTGCCAAGGCTTTTTGCTACGTCAGGATGCTTGTCTCCCAAGACTTTCTCCCGAATTACAAGAGAACGTTGGTAGAGGGGTTCGGCTTCGCTGTAATTTCCCATGGCATGATATAGCAAAGCCAGGTTGTTGAGAGTGGTTGCTACATGAGGATGCTCGTCTCCTAATGCTTTCTCATAGATAGCAAGCGAACGCTGATAGAGGGGTTCGGCTTCGCTGTAATTTCCCATAGCTCGGTACAACTCTGCCAAGTTGTTGAGAGTGGTTGCTACATGGGGATGCTCGTCTCCCAAGACTTTCTCCAAGATGGCAAGCGAACGCTGGTAGAGGGGTTCGGCTTCGCTGTAATTTCCCATAGCTCGGTACAACTCTGCCAAGTTGTTGAGAGTGGTTGCTACATGGGGATGCTCGTCTCCCAAGACTTTCTCCCGTATAGCCAGGGAACGCTGATAGAGGGGTTCGGCTTCGCTGTAGTTTCCCATAGCTCGGTACAACTCTGCCAAGTTGTTGAGAGTGGTTGCTACATGGGGATGCTCGTCTCCCAAGACTTTCTCCAAGATGGCAAGCGAACGCTGGTAGAGGGGTTCGGCTTCGCTGTAATTTCCCATAGCTTGGTACAGTCCTGCCAAGTTGCCAAGGCTTTTTGCTATGTCAGGATGCTCGTCTCCTAATGCTTTCTCATAGGTATTGATAGAACGCTGGTAGAGGGGTTCGGCTTCACTGTAATTTCCCATGGCATGATACAGCAAAGCTAAACTGTTTAGAGTTTCTGCCACATTAGGATGCTCAGTTCCCAATATTTTCTCCCGAATGCTAAGGGAAAGTTGGTAAAGAGGCTCGGCTTCACTATAATTCCCCATATCAGAGTACAAGTTTGCCAAGTTGTTAAGGCTGAGTGCTACATCAGGATGTTCCGCTCCTAGGGCTTGCTCCAAAATTGCCAGGGAGCGTTGGTAAAGCGGTTCGGCTTCGCTGTAATTTCCCATAGCTCGGTACAGTCCTGCCAAGTTGTTGAGGCTGGTTGCGACATCGGGATGCTCGTCTCCCAATACTTTCTCCCAGATAGTCAGGGAACGTTGGTAGAGAGGTTCGGCTTCGCTGTAATTTCCCATGGCATGATATAGCAAAGCCAGGTTGTTGAGGCTGGTTGCGACATCGGGATGCTCGTCTCCCAATACTTTCTCCCTGATGACCAAAGAGCCTTCTGCTAGGGGAATTGCCGTTGCATACTGTCCTTGTTGGTACAATTCCAGAACTTGTTGGTTCAGTTCTTCCGCTGCTGCTAACTCCAGCTCTTCAGCAGTACTTTGCTGCCAACTTAGGGTGTAGTTTCCTGTTTCTCCCACCTCCTCAGACATTGCCACAACGGTATACGTCCCTGTTGTGGATAAAGTAACGATGATTCTGGCATTGTTGCCCTCACCGCTGTCATAATCTCGGGCAATGAGGTTGTTCTCTGAGTCAGACAATCCTAATGCAGGGTCAAATTCGCTGCTGGTGAGTTCGATGGTGATTTGCTCCCCCGCGTGTCCTTCAAAAGTGTGGAGATTGAAGTATTTGTTTTGTTCTGGCACAACAAAGCTGTTGCTATCGAGTCTGCCATTCAGGGTATTGGGTTGGATTTGGGCGAGGCTGGGCGTTCCGGTGAAGAGGGCGATGGCAGTGGCGGCGGCGAGGAGGTGGGGTTTGGCTGGCATGATGGGGGAGAGGGGGAGAGCAGGGGGAGCAGGGGGAGCGGGGGAAGCTGGGGGAGATGGATTTATCGTTACGTATGTCTGGGAATGGGGAACTTATGCAGTTTTTTAGGGTCGATCGAAATTATGGATAATGTCCCAAATGCGATCGGTGGCAATATCGCTTTGGTCTGATTTGGAGTAAATCAAAATTAGAAAAATACAAGTATTTCCTCTCAGTTGATAAATTACCCGATATCCCGCACTTTTCCCCTTTTGAATATCGCTGTTTTTAAGGCAAGCTTTTAAAACCGTATACCCAGTGCCGGAAATGCGATCGCCCATAAAGTCTCCCGCACCAATGTTATCGAGTAACGGTTGCAAATCGGTGCGAATACTGCGAGATCGTTTTGCTAGGGTGCGAAGTCGAACTTTAAATTCATCGGAAAACAGGATGGATATGGTGGGTTTTTCTTCAACCATCAATTCCCTCCCACAGTTCGGAAATCGGATGGACTTTGCTTTCGTTGACTTGCCCTAGAGAGGTCCGCAGGCTGCCTAAAATCAGTTGTTCGGACTCGTCATCCGCATCGGTGGGGGGTTCGACGATCTTCCGGCGGACGAGGATTCGATAAAACTCATCGATCGAGATTCGGGCAATTTTGCTAGCGAGATCGAGGGTGAGGCGTTCTTGAGCAAAAAGAGCGATCGCGATTTCTCGCATCCAATCCTCTTCGCTCAAGGATGTGTTCTGAACGATATCGTCGGGAATGTCGATGGTGATTTGCATATCCGTTTTTATCCAGTAAGTTTGTCGATCGAAAATGACTCGATCGCCCGATCGAAAAAGGCAATAAAACTATTTTGACAATTCGATCGATACAATAACAATATCGAAATCGCCTCCCATCCCATGCTTGCACCCTCTGGATTTAGCCCCCAAGACTACCAAATTCTCGAACGAGACAGTACCATTCGGCACGAATACCGATACGGTTTGGTGTACGCTATGGCAGGGGGAAGTGATGACCATGACGAACTCTCCCTCAATCTCATCGAACTGTTGCGCCAGAAACTACGAGATAGTCCTTGTTCGGTACGATCGGGAAATGTCAAAGTTAGCTATGCCGATGCCTTTTTCTACTATCCCGATGCATTTGTCACCTGCGACGATCGAGATAAAGTCGATCGCTACGTGAAGCGCTATCCTAAATTTATCGCCGAAGTTCTCTCCCCTTCAACGGAAAAATTTGATAAAGGCGAAAAATTTTCCGATTACCAACAGCTTGAATCCCTCGAAGAATACGTTCTCATTGCTCAGGATACGATGCGGGTGGAATGTCGCCGTCGGGTGCCCGGTGAGAGTGGAGAGCGTTGGAAAACTGAAGTTTACGAGAAAGGCGATCGCATTCTATTCTCCAGCATCGAACTCGAAGTGGCGATCGAACAATTGTATCGCGGCATGAGTTGGGTATCGATCGTCTGATATCTGCCATCTGTCATCTGATATCTGACTTGGTACACTAGCCATAGCGAATCAAAAGGGTATCGATCGTGGCAAACCAGCGCAACACATACGATCTGATTGTCTATGGCGATGAAGTTCCCGGTGTCTTGGGACTCGTCAGCGCCGCCCGAGAATACTATCGGCAAGTCCAGCAATATCCCCGAACCCTGTTGATGGTGAAAAATAACGCCAAAGACGGCATCGGCGGCACGTTAGTCCGGGGGGAACTGGCCTATCTCGATCGATCGAGTTTGGATTGGAACTTCCTCCAATCGATGGGTTTGCCCACCTTCGGCGATCCCTGTGCGATTTACAAAGAATTTCTCCAACGGGCGGAAGTGGGTTGGATCGCCCTCGACCCCCAAAAAGGCGATGCGGCCCTGCGGTGGATGCTGGGGCACGTGGGGGCGCAAATTCTCAGCAACGCCCAAATCAAATCGACGATCGCCAACAATGGTATCCTCCAGGGTATCGAACTCGAACGGGGGGAAACCTTCTGGGGCAAACAGTTTATCGATGCCACCGTCAATGCAGAACTGGCGCAATTTGCCGGAGTGCCCAAACTCCAAGGCTACGAAACCTTCGGCTTGCCGGAGTCGGAACTCCCCGTCACTCTCTGCTTTCAAACCAAAGGCTTGAGCGTTCCCACCCTCAAACAAGTGGAACTGTCTTCCCTGACGCGCTTCTCCAACCCCCGCGATTTGGAAGCGCAAAATTGGCTCGATATGGCGGCCGGATTCGCGGCGGAACTCGCTACAGTTCTTCGGGGAGACTTGTTCGATACGGCCGGCCGACTCAAAACCCTCTACCAAGCTAAAGATTTCGTCGATATCCGCAGTCGCGCCCTCAGCGTCGCCTACCACGCCTTCCGTCAAACAAAATGGTCTCTTTCCGAAACCGGGTCAGTCTTCGATAACGGCAACGTGGCGGTGTTTTCGGGAGACCGAATGTCCTGGAATTCCTTACTGTTTTACGTCAGCGGTTCCGAAGCCGAGGAACTGGCGCGGGCTGGGGCGAAACCCACTCCCGAGATGGAAAAAGAGATGGACTGGGTTGCCACCTGGATAAAACGGGCGATGGGGGCAACGGTCGTCAAACCCGCATCGGAACTGTACGTCCGCCACGCAGGCAACATCATTGGTGCCGTCGAACCCCTGACGGCAACGAAAATGCTTGAAGGGGGCGTTCCCGACTCGGAAGCCCTAGCCACCTTCAGCTACCATTTTGACGTGCGCGGCGGAATTACGGGATTGGGGGCGAAAGGTCGAGAGAAGGGGTATCAGAAAGTCGGCTTCCATACCAAACCGATTTTCAACGTCGGTATGCGCCACGCCCAAATTCGCCAGGTTCCCAACTTAGCCGTGGTCAGTCCCGCCTCGGGATTTGAAGGGTACGCTTCCTCCGCCGGACGCATCGTCGAATATAACGTCGCTGTCGCCCAAGGACTGGGGATTGCCAGCGCCATCGCCCTCCTCGAAGGTCGCAACCTCGCCGATATTAGCAACCTCGAAGTCCATAAGGTTCTGGTGAAAACGGGACAACTCCCCCGAATTTACGGCCAAAACAACCGAGAAGCGGCCGCCAAGATGCGCAAATTTGAAGCGGATTTGGTGATTCCCCCCTCCTCAAAACCCACCTCTCCTCTGCCCGTCATTCCGACGACGGGTTTGACGGATATTCGCGGACATTGGGCGGAAGACTTC
Organism: Cyanobacteriota bacterium; assembly: GCA_034189805.1. Classification (GTDB taxonomy): domain Bacteria; phylum Cyanobacteriota; class Cyanobacteriia; order Cyanobacteriales; family Geitlerinemataceae; genus Zarconia. The sequence continues at coordinate 5,877 of JAXHUC010000085.1, read as the reverse complement.
ATCGAACCCCTGTTCGAGAAAGAATATTTGCAGGGGTTTGGCGATCGCACGTTCCAACCTGATGGCAACCTCACCCGCGCTGAATACGCTGCCATTGTCGCCAAAACCTTCGATTTACCTTTGAAGTCGGAAGCGAAAAATTTCTCCGATGTCACCTCCGACTTTTGGGGGATGGATGCGATTACCAAAGCCACCCGCATGGGCTTTATTTCCGGCTTTCCCAACGGCACCTTCCGACCCCAGAAAAACTTGACCCGTACCGAAGCATTGGTGGCTCTCGTCAGCGGTTTGGAATTGGAGACCGACAATCCCGATATCTTGGAATTCTACTTCGATCGCCCGCAAATTCCAACCTACGCCATCAGTGCGATCGCCGCAGCCACCGAACGAGGACTGGTGGTCAACCATCCCCAGCGCCAGCGCCTTAACCCGCTGGCCAACATTCGTCGCGCCGAAGTGGCAGCGATTATCTATCAAGCCTTAGTCCTCGAATCGCGCCTACCCGCAGTTTCTTCATCGTATATCGTCACTGTGGGGTGAATCTCCGGTGAAGGTGGGGAATGGGGAATGGGGGGAGAAGATGACGCGGAGAGGAGAGGAGAGGCTGGGGAAGCTGGGGGGCACAACCCTTGAAGTTTTGTTACCGTGACAACGAGAAATTGCCCGATTGTAAAAAAACTATACCTGTCAGGAATGGGGAATGGAGTGACAACTAGTTGTGCGCCCGGTTCTGCCACGTTTCCAAAGTTCATTACCAGGTCACTCAAGCATTTTCTGCTGATGAGGTGTGCGAATCCGCCTGTTTCTTATCTCGTACTGACATTAAGATTGCGAATCGAGGGTGCAAGCGGGCCAGTCTCGGGTCTCTTCTTCCGGACAGAGTTCTTCTTGGCGCGATCGCACGTACCGGAATGTCTCGAGGCTGCCATAGCCGATGGTGAATCGATCGCGCTGAGGATGGTAGGTTAATTTCAGGTCGTCGGTCTCGGTACTGTGTCCGTAAAAGCTGTGAATTCGGCGGCAAAAATAGCCCGTACGATCGCATTGAAATACCGCGAAATCGCCGTAGTCCGGGTCGATCGTCGGTCCGACAAACACAACGCGATATTGTCGTTCCCAGGGTTCGACAACTAAACTCGGGCCTGGCTCGAAATATACCCAGGCAGGTAAGAGTGCCACAGCCAAACACGGTAGCATGGCCATACCCAAACAGACTCGACGATAAATGCGCCGACGGGTATACCGCGCTAAGGTCCCGCAGATAACAAGCGTGACGAGCAGTATGGGCCAAAGAAATCCGAGAACGAGATATAACAGTACCATCAGCACGCCCGCAACCGTAATGTATGCCAATGCAAAGGGGAAAATCCCCGGCAAATATCCCGCCACAAACGCCCAATAAAAGAGTCCGGCGATCGCCAAAAATGCTAGAAACAGACCTAAAATTTGCAGCCGCGTTAATTGTTTCAGTCTCATGATTTCAATCTAACCCCCAAACCCAAACCCACGCCTCGATCGAGTCTTCTCATTTCCCCGTAGTGCTATATTGGCAAGGGCTTAGCTGCGATCGAATTATGCCTAAAAAGCAAAAATTTCCCCATCTTCTCGGTTCCAAATGGACGGCACGGCAGAAAATGTGGGGATGGCGACATTTTCAAGTGGTCAATCGGCAAAACCGAGGTCAGTGGGTATTTGCAGAAATGGTGGCTGCGTGCGATCCCAACGTTCGCTTTTGGGTCAATGCCAAACTCCTCAAAGATCGTTCTCAATGGAATGCGGGGTGGCAATCGTTACAAGAACAAGAAGACACGGAATCGTTCGAGATCGAATAAGTATTTAGTCTGGATTAACTGACAAAACTGATGGGGTAGCGTACGGGTATGTTTGTATGGCGAATTCTAGACGATCGCTGCAAGTATCGTTTTGGGAAATAACTGTTGTCACAGAACCCATCGGGGTCAACCTATCTACGCTCGATCGCATACAAATCGCGTACGAACAGTTTGGCTGACTCGCTCTCAATCGAGGAATTTAATCCGCCCTTTCACAACCGCTCGAATCAATCGATTGGTTGCCAGCAAAGATTCCTCGTCGAGAGACTCCTCGAGCAATACGGCCATCAATCCGTAGCGATCGGTTTTGGTGAGAACTCCCGTATCGGCGGCGGAAGCCACAATCTCTGAGAGTGCGTCGGGTAAGAGCTGTATTTGGGGCAACATAAGCAGGCGGTGTCAACGGTACCGCCTCATTATAATACGTGTTTTTACGGAGACTGCGTGTTCTTACGTAAACTTTAGGAAGTATGTTACTATTGACACTGGTAATAACACTGAGACAACTGGGTGAAAAAGTCCAGTTTGTTGGGTGCATCTTTTCTTCGAGCTTGACAATCGATCTTTCGATCGCCACAAGCTCGCTTTCAATTCAAATCTGAATGACCGCTCAACACAAGCCAACGAACTCTAACTGTGAATTCTATGGATGTGGAAGTGGCATTTCAGCTCGGTAAAAAGTTAAGACGGCTGATGCTCGATGCATCGATAGGGTAAGTGTGGAATACACTAGCACATAGTTGAGTTGTGCGCTGTCTTCCGCGTGCCAATTTTTTGATTGGTTCTCGGGATCAAAGCTGGGAATAAAAACGATCGCCGCTCGCCAACCGACCCGAAACCGACGGCCGGATATCTCGACCGCGAAACCCCGATCGCCCACAACAGAATTGGGGGAAAATGTTAGAATATTGACTCGTCAATCTAACGTTATCAGCCATCTCCTCATGGGTTGGCACGCGCGGTTTTCTTCACTTTCTAGCTACCGACTCAACAAGAGGCGCTCCTATGTCCGAGACTCCACAACCACAAACCCAAGAAGCATCCGGACCCTTGGCAAAAATTAGAACCAGCGTTAGAGGCTTTTTTAGCAATTGGAAAGTCCGAGGCGTATTCATTGGCATCCTAGTCTTAACCCTCGGTCTCGGTGGATTCCTGCTCAAATTCTTTTGGAATCATATCGTCGCCGAGCAAGGCATGAGAATCTGGTCTGCAAGCGCCAACGCTCGTCCGATCGAGTGCATGATTAAAGATACAAACGCCGATGGTTACGTCAGCTGTAGCGCGACCCTCGATGAAGAAATCGTTCCCCTTGAATGCGGCGCGAGTATCTTCAACATCGGTTGTCGCATCAATTACGGTGCGGCTGCCGCGCCACCGTTGCGTTCTGCCCCCACAGTCGGCCCTGACGGTCTGAAAGTGCGCTGACGTTTTATCTGACGTTTTCTGGGCGATCGCGCTTTTTCCCCAGCACTCATCTTATGGCGACCTCGAAAACAAGTTGGCAGGTTCTCCCCACCGTCGAAGTCCCCGAATGGTTCGTTCGCGAGGTCAAACGCTATGGGGACCGAACCGGTCAGTATCTGGCAACGCTTCTATGGCAGCGAGGTATTCGCCAGCTCGATCGACTGCCGGGATTTCTCGACCCCCAGCACTATACCAGCACCGATCCGTTTGAATTTGGGGATGAAATGCATCGGGCGATCGCCCGATTGCAACAGGCGCGCGATCGGGAAGAAAACGTGGCAATTTGGGGGGATTTCGATGCCGATGGCATTACCTCAACCTCGGTGTTGTGGGAAGGATTGGGGCAGTTTTTCGAGACCCGAAATCTGAGTTACTACATCCCCAACCGCCTGCGGGAATCTCACGGTTTGAACCGCGCGGGTATCGATCGCCTCGCCGAATTGGGAACGACCCTGATCGTCACCTGCGATACGGGGAGTACGAACGTTGCCGAAATCGAATACGCCAGCACGCGGGGGATCGAGACGATCGTCACCGATCACCATACCTTACCCGACACTCGCCCTCCCGTCGTCGCGATCGTCAATCCCCGCTATTTACCCGAAACTCATCCCCTCTTCCACCTCTCGGGGGTTGCCGTTGCTTACAAACTCGTCGAAGCCCTCTATCTCACCCTCCCGGAGGTTCCCCAGCAGCCGTTAGAAGATTTATTAGACTTAGTGGCGATCGGGCTGATAGCCGATTTGGTGCAATTGAGTGGGGATTGTCGCTACCTCGCCCAGACGGGAATTCAAAAACTGCAACAACAATTGACAAACCCCCCGCCCACGCGACCGGGTGTCGCCAAGTTGCTGGAGTTGTGTAAGCGATCGGGCGATCGCCCCACGGATATTTCCTTCGGTTTGGGGCCGCGCATTAATGCCGTCAGCCGGATTCAAGGAGATGCCTCGTTTTGCGTCGAGTTACTCACCAGCCGCGATGTCGGACGCACCCGCGAACTGGCGATGGCAACAGAACTAGCCAATGCCCGCCGCCAAGAGTTGCAACGGGATGTTACCCAACAAGTCCGGCAGCAGTTAAAGCAACTCGACTTATCAACCACCTGCGCGATCGTGTTAGAAGATACTCAGTGGGCGGCTGGGGTGTTGGGATTGGTGGCCGGACAAATTGCCCAGGAGTACGGACGACCGACGATTTTACTCAGTCGAGATGAAACAGATTTAGAGGAGTCTCCCGAATCGGTCCCGATGGCGCGAGGTTCGGCGCGATCGGTCAACGGGGTCGATTTATACCAACTCGTCAACTCCCAAGCCCACCTCCTACACCGTTTTGGCGGTCATCCATTTGCAGCGGGGTTGAGTTTGCCCGTCGAGAATATTCCGCTATTGGTGGATGGGATCGATCGCCAGTTGCGCCAGCAAATCGAAGCGGGAGAATATACCCTCGGGGCGATCGTCGAGGCGGATTTGCGAGTGACGGTTCCGGAGTTGGGGCAAGGATTATTTCGGGAACTGAAATATCTCGAACCCTGTGGCATGGGGAATCAGGTCCCCAAACTCCTGATTCAAAATTGCTGGTTCGATCGGGTTTGGCATCGCAACATCCAAGACTCGAAGGGAAATAAGGTCAAGTACATTAAAACCGAGTTTTGTCTCTGGGATGAGTTTGCCGATGAAGGGTTTCCAGGGATTTGGTGGGGACATTATAAAGATGAGATTCCCCAAGGTCGCTGCGATGCGATCGTCGAACTCGATTTTAATACCTACAAGCGCCGTTACGAAGTGCGACTGGTTGCCGTGCGATCGAGCCTGGATGGGGGAGAATGGAACCAAGCGACGGACGCACCAATACAGATTCTCGATTGGCGATCGGGTGAGGCAATATCGGGCGATAGTACGGGCGATCGAGGGAAGATTCCCGTTCTCGAAGCCTGTCCGGCGAGTTGGGACGAATTGCGATCGTGGATGGCAAAAGCACTCGATTCCCAGAAACATGGCGAAGTGGAGGATGAAGAGTTGCCCGTGGCGATCGCCTATCCACCACCGGCAGCCATCCCCCCCCAGCAGATTTGGCAACAATTGGTGGGTGTGGCGAAATTTCTCGCCCGTACGGGAAAATCGGTCAGTTCGGCGCAACTTTGTCAAAAACTCGGGATCGGCGATCGGACGTTGCAATTCGGACTCGATTGTGTTTCACAAATTGGATTCTTTGTCAATAAAGATGAGGATTTAATTTCTTTTTCGTTGACACCGGAAACCGTTCGGGGCGATCGAAATGGGGGACTCGAGATGCAGCAGTTTGTCGAAGCCGTGCGCGAAGAGCAATTCCGCCGTCAGTATTTTTCTCGGGTTCCGTTAGACGTGTTGCGATCGATGACCGCGCGATCGTAGTTCATGCCACGCCATATCCCGTATAAGGACGTTTGTACGGCGGATGTAACCCCAAAATAATATCCTGTTTCCAAAAAAAATTCCCCCGTCTAGCGACAAGAGGAAATAAGGTGTTTTTGTTTGAGCGAGAGATAATCGATAACCAGATCGGGTTCGCAGCCAAAGTATCGCCTAACTGGTAGACTTTTCTG
>JAXHUC010000084.1:0-28928 GCA_034189805.1 Cyanobacteriota bacterium | reverse complement strand
CTTGACGGCTGCAATCGCTTTTTGTCGAAAATCATCACTATAAGGTGCAGGCATTGTTTCTCATGAACTTGGAACGACTCTGGATTTATTATATGTCCTAATGCATTTGCGTAGTGCTATATAAGACGATAAGCGATTGTAGAGCGCACTGTTCGCGCGATCGGACAGATTTACTATGACTCAACCGACTTCTGCATCCCAAGAATTGGTTACGACCGTTGTGTCCCATCACGTTTGTCCCGGTCGCGAAGCGGGGTACGAAGAGTGGCTCAAGGGGATTAGTGCAGTCGCGCGAACTTTTGAGGGTTATATGGGCGTGAGTATATTTCGACCCCAGCCCGGTGATATTCTCAGTTATGTTTTAGTCGTACAATTCGACACTTGCGATCGGCTGTTAAAATGGCTCAATTCCGACACGCGGCACGAGTGGCTCGAACGAGTCCAACCGTTGCTGCTAGAACCCGAAAGCTTGCAAACCCATACGGGATTAGAAACCTGGTTTGAAGTCCCTATTCGGTTCAAAAAAGTATTAAGCCCCAAGCGTTACAAACAAGCCATCCTCGTCTGGTTGGGGGTAATGGGGGCTTCTCTTTTTTTCCAACCCATACTCGCACCGTTGCTGGCCCCCTTGCATCCGATCGTGGCGATGGGATGTAGTGTTACCGTGACGGTGGCTTGTTTAACCTATTTCCTCATGCCTCAGTTGACGCGGATTTTCAGAGGGTGGTTATATCCATCGGACTCAAAATCATCATGACATCGGTGGAGTATAGGTGACAAGTTAACGTGGTATTCACTTTCTGGAGTTTAGACAAAAGTGCGATCTAGGTTGCGCGTACTCACTATAGAGGACGTTGCCAAGGCTCACTGTACTGCTGATATCCAACTCGTTTAAAGGTAGAAATCATCGGGATGTTGTTTGCGTCTGTATCGCAGAACACCCTCCAGACTCCTACATCTTGTAATACCCTCGTTCCTTTTAACAGCAAATCGGTGGCAAAGCCCTGCCCGCGATGTTCTGGCAAAACCCCAATGTAGTAGATGGTTGCTTCTTCCAAACCATCTTTAGCACAACTTTCATAAATCGCAGGAAAAACAAATCCAACGACTTTATCATCGCCACTAACCCCAATCTGCCACCATTCATCTCGATACGAGAATCCGTCTTTCGACCCTGCTAGAAATTGCTCGGCAACTTGTCGAGAATCACGTTCCATTACTTGTTTTCGATCGCTCGCATCAATCGATGACTCCATAACCCGAGCAATTGCTGAAAGTAACACTTCATGACCGAGCGTTTTGGCAGCTTTGAACTCCAACCGACAAGGAACCTCAATCAATGGCTTAGGTTCTTCCCAAACAAAGGGCACTTTTAAGTAAGTTTGCTCGCTCATGAAATCAAAAGCCGGTAATACCACGATCGCTTGACACCAACTGCCGAATTAACGCGAGTTCGTCGCCACCTCAAACTCGGAAGTCGGTTTGCGAAACCACCAGTCGAAGAGAGCAATCGCGGTTGAGACGATCGATAAAACGGCGATCGCACCGAAGGCCGCGTGCATCCCCAACACCAACGACTCGATGGGAGCGTCGGTGATATCCACATGGGGAGCTAAATTGGCGCTGGTGAGGGTGACGAAGGAAAAGAGCGCGGCAACCAGGGGAACCCCGGTGGTTTGACCTAAAATGCGCGAGAGGGACAACAAACCCGATGCTACACCCAGGCGCTCCTGGGGAGCCGCTCCCATAATGGCACTGTTATTGGGAGATTGGAAGAGTCCGACTCCCATGGCGTAGGGCGCGACCCCAGCGATGTATTGAGGTAGGGTTAAGTCGGCCTCGAACCGACTCATCGCCAAACATCCTACGGCAATGGAGAGCAAACCGATCGAACTGATGATTCGCGCCCCGAAACGGTCGGCGAGGATGCCAGCCACTGGAGCGGTGACGGCGATAATCACCGGAGGGATACCCAGTAGTAATCCCGTGCGTTCGGGGCTGTAATGTTGTACGAGTTCGAGGAAGAAGGGGAGAATGAAAATCGCGGCGGCCATGACGAAGTTGCCGAGAAATCGCAAAACCAACCCCAGACTGAACTCCACGGAGCGAAAGAGTTTGAAGTCGATGGTGGGTTCGGTAACCCGAGTTTGCAAAATTAAAAAACCGACACAGCCGATCGCTGAGAAAATCAGTAAGGCGATCGTCCCAACCGAATGGAGACCTTGGGTCTGAATTTGGGTGATTCCCAAGGTAAACGCCGTCAAAACTAGGGTGAGAACCACAGTCCCGACGAGATCGAATCGTGGGGGAAGATCGCGAACTGGGGACGAGGGAACCAGACGCGCCACCATAATACAGCCGAGAATGCCGATGGGAACGTTCACCCAGAAAATCAAGGGCCAGCCGCCTAACGCCACGAGCAATCCGCCCACCGTCGGACCGATGGTAATGCCGAGTCCGAACACTCCCGAACGGATACCCAGGGCCAAGCCACGCTGTTTTTTGGGAAAGATTTCGACGATCGTGGCGGTGCCGAGTCCAGAAATAAACGCCGCGCCGAGTCCTTGCACGAAACGAAAGGCGATCGCCCATTCGACGGTGGGAGACAAGGCGCACAGGGCAGAACCGAAGGTAAAGACGATTAAACCGAGGATGTAGAGCTGTTTTTTACCGAAGGTATCGCCGAGTTTCGCCGCACTCAGGACAAAGACGGAGATCGCCAGCAGATAGCTTAAAATTACCCACTGAATGGTGGCAAAATCCGTGTGGAGAGATTCTACCATAATCGGCAGGGCGAGATTGACGACGTAGACATCTAAGGCAAATAGAAATACCCCGATGCTCAGCCCCAGCATCGCCCACCATTTCCCAAAGACGGGGGGTTTTATCGGTTGTGTGGCGACGGGATTCGATTTCTCGTCCCGAACTTTGGAGAGGATGGGCATTATACGGCTTACCACATTTAGTGGCAATTTAATCTAATTTACAAACAATTATAACTTTTATGCTAAAAAATGTTAAATTTTGTCAGAATTTGGGTTCTTAGCGAAGGATTTGCCCAGGGCGATCGCCGATCGAATTTATATCTTGTTGAAGATTGAAAGCTGACCGCACCCATGCTTACACCTGAGAAGCCTTGAATGGGGCAAAAACGTACTAAAATTCTCCCCGATCGATCCAACTCGCGATCATCTGACTCATCAAAAATCGTTCCACAATCGTGGGGAGTTCCTTTTCGATATCGATCGGGGTGCCGCGTTTGGAAATCTCTTTGATATTTTGCAGTAAGTCAGTCACCACATCTTTCTTCTCAATCAATTCGCCACGTCCGATTTGATGTAATGCCATTTCCAAAGCTACTTGTCCCGACTGCATTCCCAAAGCAAACTGACTTTCAATCCCAAAAATTTCGGGATCTAAACTTTGATAGAGTTTCTCATCTTTGGTTATGGCATTGACATGAACGCCAGCATAATGAGTAAATGCATTTTTGCCGACGATCGGGCGATGGGGAGGGATTGAAATATAAGAACGCTCGCTCACTAAGCGATATAAATCTTTGAGATAATTTAGTTGCCAATTTGAGCCATGTTTGAGGGTTTCTCGTAAATTAATTAAGAGTTCCGCTAAATCGGTAATTCCAGAACGCTCGCCAATTCCCATGACGGTTGCGTCAATAATATCAACTCCCGCCCGATCGGCATCAAGGGCGTTGGCGAGTGCCAGTCCTCGATCGTTATGGCAGTGTACCTCAATTTGAGGATAGAGATGGCGATCGGCCAGTCCGTCTTTTAAAGCTTTGACGTAATAAGCGTAACTACGATCGAACTGAAAGGGGGTTGCATAGCCCGTCGTATCGGCAATACTGATAATATTCGCGCCGGCCCGTACCGCTGCGGTTGCGGCGGCGATTGCATCTGCCATCGACGATCGCACCGTATCTTCAGGGGTATATCGAATTAACAAGTTCGGACATTGCGATCTCGCATAAGAAATCGCTCCCACAATTTTATCGATCGCGGCAGGTAATTCAATTTGATAGTCGCGTTCTAGGCGTTGTTGGGAAACGCTAAAAAATACCCCTAAAAAATCAATTTCGCAGTCTAAAGCTTTTTGTACGTCCTGAATGCGACATAACGAATGAGCGCCAATTTTTGCATTCAAGTTCGCCCGTGCAATTTGAGTGACAGAAGCGGCAATTTCGGGATTCACTGCTGGATTTCCCGCTTCAATAATATCGACCCCGATCGAATCTAAAAATTGAGCGATTTTGAGTTTTGTTTCCGGGGAAAAATAAACACCGGGTGTTTGTTCTCCCTCCCGCAACGTCGAATCGAGAATTTGAATCATATTTTCTCCGAGCGATCGGGCGATCGTTCCTCTACTATGGTCGTCGTTTCGTCGTTATGATTATCGTCAGACCCCAAACCCCGAACGAACTTAACGTGCAGTCAATCTCGCAATCGCATTTCGATCGGTTCGCGACTGGGTGGTGGATAGTTATCGATCTTTCTTCGGGAAAGCAGCGATCTAGATTGGGCAAGCTGTATTTAGTAATCTGTATTTTTCGATATTTTTCAATTTTGGAGGCGATCGTATCTCTAATGGAGAGCTTAAAACCGTTCTGCTCTTTCTCGGCTTTTTTCCACTTTTTCTTAAGTTGACAGCCGGGACGCATTGGGGGCGATCGCCACAACCCTCAATTTGATGAAAGAGACCAAGTCCATCCATCGGCAACTGCTCGAAGATTCCTAATCTACCTGAAAGTTAAAAACCATTCCCCGTTCCCAAAACTGCATAAGTTCCACTTCCCCAGAAATACGTAATGAGTAGAGCGACGATCGCGATTGGTTTTTGCTCGGTAACGATCGGGGTGTTTGAGAATCAGTTGTGTTTATACCATCGAGCAATATGGGGTACGACAAAGTGGAGGAATGGAGATTGTGGTGGATATTTGCTTACCTTAGCGCTTCTGGGGAATGTCACGTCGAGCAGATGCCCGAAGCTTGGACGCTGTTTCAACAGTTATTTCTCGAAAACGCGGATGGCGGTCATTTGACGATCGCCCGCGTCACCCAGAAGTTAATCGACCTGACTCGTCGCGGTGTCGAGGACTCCGAAAGCGCCGAACTCTGTTTGCGTTGCTATATTTCCAATCAAGTGCGATCGGCTTGCGATCGATTGGCGGGGCAATTCGGCTACAAATATCGTTTTTCCGGGCGGGATTTGTGGCCGTTCGTCCTCGATGACGCACCGCCTCGTTTCCGCGTCTTGTTTTCGCCGAGTGACTATCAATCCCTGGCCGATCGGATTGTCGAAACTTTCGATCCCGATCGGGGCAGTTTGAATACTTATATCGATCGCCTCGTCAAACGGGAGAGCGAGTTGAAGTTATTTTTGCTCGAACGGGGCGTTTATCTGGCCACGGATTGGGGCATTTTGAACAATACCACCGTCTCGCATATTGAAAAGGTGCTGCGGGATTTCTACAAACGATCGACCCTGGAAATTCAGCAAGCCTGTCTGCTGCTCAAAGGGTTTCATACCGTTTACCGTCGCGATCGCCTCAAAGCTCGCCTGCGCGATCGTCAACTGCGCCGATGCGTCCCGCCCACATCCGAGCAACTCGGGCGCATCGCTCAATTCGTTGGCGATCGGGGAAATCCCAGCTTCCGGGCCCAACCGGATGAGGTGGTCGATTTGCTCCAAACCCTAGCTACAGATTTGCGCGAGCATTATATCTGCGTGCAAACGGGGAATTTACCGTCTATGTCGATCTCGGACGCTCGACCCCTCGAGAGCTTGCCAGACGATCGCCTGCCCGATCCCGATGGTGGGGTGGATAACGAGATCGACGAATTCTTAGTCGAATATCGCCAACAGTCGATCGAGTGTCTCGAAGAGGCGATCGCCCGAGTCATCGAGTCGCGGGTTGAGGGATTTCGCCAGCGCCAGAGCAAAACCGATCCCCAAAAAGGTCAGCGCCAAGCCGACAATTTTCTGGCAGCCATGCGATTGCACCAGTGCGAGGGACTTTCGATGAGCGAGATCGCCCTAAAATTAGGGCTGAAAGGACAATATACCGTGTCGCGATTGCTCGATCGCAAAGCATTGCGCGCCGACATCCGCCATCAAACCCTCTTGTTATTGCGCGATCGCATTCAAGAACTGGCTGCGAGATACCTCGACCCCGATCGCCTGCAAAATCTCGATCGACTTTTAGACGAACTGCTCGGCGAACGCATCGATGAAATGTTAGGGTCAGCGGAAAATATTTTGACCGATCGAGTTTGCCGCTACTTCAATCGTCGATAACTCGCTACAGATAATCACCCGAAGATACAGCCCCCATGATGATGAAAGTATCGAACGAGTCAACCGCCGCTGGCTTCAAATTCTCCACCGACGCGATCGCCCGCGCCGCCACACTCAGTCAATCCGTCCCGGCATTCGATCGGCAGTGGCCCGTCTACCTGCGGGCGCTAGCACTGTTCGGATTTGAGGAATGGCTCGAACATCGCGCCCCGGATTTGCCCTTCGAGGGCGATCGCTGTTCCCTATTCGATCGCGGTTATGCCAGCTTTATCGATGCCGCTTGTGGTTTGCAGGTGGGCGACTTCTGCGTATGCTTGGTGGCAACGAGTAACAGCGATTTACCTGTTGCCGTTCCCAAAGCGGCGATCGAACTGCCGGAGTTTGCGGCGCAATTCTACGTATCGATCGAAGTTTGGGAAGAAGAAAACTGGATGCGCGTTTTGGGGGGGACGACGCGAGATCGCCTCGCCAGTCAGATCGACACCTCGATCGCACATCGCGATTGGAACTATCCCCTCGCCGCCAACAGTTTTGAGTTGGAACCCGATAACTTGTTGCTCGAGTGGCGATGCTTGGATGCCAATGCCGTACCGATGCCGGTTATCGAACCCGCGCCATCGATCTCCCCCCAACTGCGCGCCAAACTCGACACGACCAAACCCCAACTGCAACGGGGTAGCCGCCAACCGTGGCAGGTATTTTCCTGGGAGGAAGCGGCGGTATTATTGCAACATCGAGAGGCGATCGACAGGTTGTATCGATCGGACGGAGATTAAAAAATATCCGTTTCCGCTTCCAACTCCTCCTCCAAATTCTGGGGTAAAAGATCGACTTCCGGTCGATCTTCGAGGTCTGGAGGGGGCAGACTCGCGCCGTTATTCGGTTGACCGGGAATTGCTTCGATAATTGCATCGAGAACTTTGGGCACGGCAATAATTTCCAACCCCAAATCCGGCGGCATTTGTCCTTTAGGAATAATCGCCCGTCGGAATCCCAACTTCGCCGCCTCCCGCAGTCGCAGTTCCAATTGCGAGACTTGGCGCACTTGTCCCCCCAGTCCCACTTCGCCAATTAAGACGGTGTGGGGATCGACGACCCGATCGCGAAATCCGGCCACCACGGCGATCGCAATTCCCAAATCGGCGGCGGGTTCTTCGACTTTAATTCCCCCCACCGAAGCCAAATAGGTATCGAGTTTGGAGAGGGGAACCCCCACCCGTTTTTCCAACACCGCGAGAATTTGTTGCAGGCGGTTGCTATCGACTCCCGTGGCCGAACGCCGAGGGGAACCGAAACTGGCGGGACTCACCAAGGCTTGCAATTCGACCACGATCGGGCGCGTTCCTTCGCAGGCGACAATGGTAGACGTTCCCGAGACCACTTCATCTCGACTGCCTAAAAATAATTCCGAGGGATTGGCGACTTCGCGCAAACCGTGGGCGACCATTTCAAATACGCCGATTTCGTGGGTGGCCCCGAAGCGGTTTTTCATCGATCGCAATAAACGGTGGCTGGCAAAGCGATCGCCTTCAAAAAATAGCACCGTATCGACGAGGTGTTCGAGAACTCGCGGCCCGGCGATCGATCCGTCTTTGGTCACGTGACCGACAATTAATAGGGTGATATTTTCCCGTTTGGCGACCTGCATCAGGGCGGAGGTACATTCGCGCACTTGGGCGACGGAACCGGGGGCGGAGGTGAGGGAGGAAAAATAAATCGTTTGAATGCTATCGATAATTGCCAGGTGGGGTTTGAGAGATTCCAACTCCCGCAAAATCACTTCTAAATCCGTTTCCGGAAGGAGATAAAAGTTGGGTTCGAGGGAAGATGCCCGATCGGGACTCGGGGTGTTTTCTGGGTTAGTTTTGTTACCGCCATTCCCACCGTTCCCACCGTTGCTGCCGTTGCCGCGATGGGTGACGACTGCTGTCGAATCGAGTTCGGCTTGGGCTTCTTGGGCTTCTTGGGCCTCCTGGGCTTCCAATAGGGCCAAACCCGTTAGCAAGCGTTGGGCGCGAATTTTCACCTGTTGCCCTGACTCTTCGGCCGAGACGTAGAGAACGCGATTGCCTTTGGAGTAAAGGTTGGCCACTTGCAACAGGAGGGTCGATTTGCCGATGCCCGGTTCGCCGCCAATCAAGACCAGAGAACCGGGCACGATGCCTCCGCCTAAGACTCGATCGAATTCTGCGTAACCCGAAGAGTTGCGATCGACCGCAACGTCGGCAATTTGTGATAACATGAGGGCCGCCCTCGGCTGACCCTCAGATTTGTCTGGGCCCGAGGGATTGGCGATATCTCGGTTCCAAGCTGCCGTACTCAGCAACCCCCGAGAACTCGTCAGTAAGGGTTGCTCTTCAGTTTCCATCAGGGAATTCCACGCACCGCAGTTGGTACACTTGCCGAAATACTGGGAGAACTCGGCACCGCATTCGTTGCACACATAAAACGTTCGAGGCTTGGCCATCAGGGATCGTCACAATCGCGTATCGTGCCTCTATTGTTGAAAGTCGCACCGGAGTCAGTCAAGCCCCGATCGTCCTGAATATTGGCATTACGGGGCATCTCTCGATCGATTCGCGGGTGGGATGCGGGGTACGTTTTTGAGGTCAAATAATCTTAAAAAACTCTGAAATATAGCGCTGACAAGGACTGCGCTCTTTTTCTGTCCGGGGAATGGGGTAGGATTTAAAAGTAAAGTAGCAAATAATAATACTCACATTAAATTTTTGTCGAGTTTTCGCACAAGGGGCGTTAAATCAGTTGGATAATCACAAAGAAAAAATATTAGTTGTTGATGATGAGGCGAGTATCCGTCGCATCTTAGAAACTCGTTTGGCAATGATCGGTTACGATGTCGTCACCGCAGCGGATGGGGAAGAAGCTCTCCATGCTTTTCGCGATGCGATTCCCGATCTGGTGGTTTTAGACGTAATGATGCCCAAACTCGACGGATACGGGGTCTGTCAGGAGTTGCGCAAAGAGTCGGACGTACCGATCATCATGTTAACGGCACTCGGGGATGTGGCCGATCGCATTACCGGCCTGGAACTCGGGGCGGACGATTACGTGGTCAAACCCTTCTCCCCCAAAGAACTCGAAGCCCGCATTCGTTCGGTTCTGCGCCGGGTGGAGAGAAACGGCAGTTCCGGTATCCCCAGTTCTGGGGTAATCCAAGTCGCCAGCATCCGCATCGATACCAACAAGCGACAGGTGTATAAGGGTGACGAACGGATTCGGCTGACGGGGATGGAATTTAGCTTGCTCGAGTTGCTGGTGAGTCGCTCCGGAGAACCGTTTTCGCGATCGGAAATTCTTCAGGAAGTCTGGGGATACACCCCAGAACGCCACGTCGATACGCGAGTGGTGGACGTGCATATCTCCCGGCTGCGGGCAAAACTCGAAGAAGACCCCAGCAATCCGGAGTTGATTCTCACCGCTAGAGGTACGGGGTATTTATTTCAGCGCATCGTGGAACCAGGGGAGGAGAAGCACGGTTGATGGGAGATGGAAGATGGGGAGACGCGGAGACGCGGAGATGGGGAGAAACGGGGAAATTTCGTTTTCCAAGCCCCCGAAGCCTCCCAAGCTCCCCAAGCCCCTGAAGCCCCCGAAGCCCCCGAAGCCCTCTTTGCAATGACCTATGGCTAAATCCGATCCCAATGCAGTTTTACGCCGCTTACCCATCGTGGTTGGCGCTCTTGGCGGGACGTTGTTATTTGCCAACCGTTTGTTTACCCCCGAACTGACGGAATCTCAAGCCCGATCGGATGTTTTGGGATCGATTATTTGTGCGGTGTTGGTGTTAACGGGTTTGCTGTGGCAGCAAATTCAACCTAAACCGCCGGATGCGGTGGAATTAGCTGGGAAAGAAGGATTTGAACTGGCTGATGGGTTGTCTGATACCGTTAAAACAGAATTGGCTTGGGCAACGCATTTATTGCTGACGAATACGGTTACGAAGTCGATTGTCGTTTGGTACGACGATAAAGTGCTGTTGCGGCGCGGCATTTTAAGCGAAAAAGATGAGGTTAATCCAGGGGCGATTTTAAAGCGGGTTTTAGAGCAACAAAAACCAGTTTATTTGGTGAAGCTAGCGCTCTATCCGGGACGAGTTGAATTCGATTATTTGCCTGACAATACCCAAGGGTTAATTTGTCAGCCTTTGGGAAATCGGGGGGCGTTAATTTTGGGGGCGAATGCGCCTCGCAGCTATACGAAACAGGACGAAATTTGGATTGAAGGGATTGCCGATAAGTTGGCGAACACGTTGAGTGGTTGAGTCGGGATTGTTCGATCGCATTTCGTAAGGATTGGGAGTCGGTTTTATGCTTCTAGATGCACAATTCGATCGGATAACCGCTCGGGAATACCTACATCTCGAAGGTCAAAGTTCTTGTCGGCATGAGTATATTGCCGGACGAATTTATGCGATGACGGGCGGCAGCGATCGACATAATACGATACGATCGCCGTCAATTTAATTGCTCTAATTCGCCCGCACTTGAGAGGAAGCGACTGCCGTATTTTTTCCTCAGATATGAAAATCCGCATCGAATCCCTCGATATTTTTTATTATCCCGATCTATCTGTCACTTGCAATCCAAACGATCGACACAAATACTTCAAAAAATATCCCTGCTTGATTGTCGAAACGCTTTCGCCGAGTACCGAACGGGTCGATCGAAATGAGAAGCTGCTCAATTATCGACAGCTTGAAAGCCTGCAAGAGTACGTTCTAATCTCGCAAGACCGACCTCAAATTGAAATTTATCGAAACCAGAGTCAAGGCAAATGGCATTTAGAAGTTCTAGGATACGACGATACCTTGCATCTGCAATCTTTGGGCTTAGAAATGACAGTTGCCCAGATTTACGAAGATGTCGATTTTGAGTCGGTGGGTAGCGAGTAAGAAGTGAGGGGAGTTGAGAGAAGGCAAAAATTTCCATACCCAATGATATTTGTACAAAAACTAGATATAGCTTCGCCCTTGTATCTACTAAAAATTAGTCTACCACGACCCGGAAACCCTTGAAACCCGGTGAAAAAATTGACCGATTTTTCGAGAATTTGGGGGCGAAAACGGGGTCGATCGGCTTTGGTGACGCAATTTTTCGATCGGAATTAGCCCTAGAGCGGCGATCGACTTTGCCATCTGAGAGTCAGTATTCTGCTTTTCGCTCAATTACGTCAGTTCCGGTGAAGGAGTGAGTCAGTATCTCGGGTTCTCCATTCCCCACCTTATATTAAACGCAAATTTGAGTCAGGATTCAGGTGGGATTTTAGATACAGCTAGTGCCGCTACGCGGAATTAAAAATGCAAAATGAAAAATTCAAAATGTCCAGTACACATAGCTTTTACGGGTTAAAGACTGGTCAGTTATTTTTGCCGCGCTGCACTAGGGTAACAATCTGTAGGGGCGGGTTTAGCAATATCTTGGGAGACTTGCCTAAAATTAAAATCTCATACCCGACCTTACATCGTTTTTGTTCGTCGTCGAGACCTAAATGCTTAAAATTAATTTTATTTATCCTACCTATTTTAAAAACTAATTGCCATGACGAGATCGATATATACGCAAATCATCATCTAATTCCGGCAAAAATTATCGGTTTGAGACAAATTTCTGTCGCTAAGTAGCTAAAGTCACTCGCATTTTTAGAAAGCAAGTTTATATTAGTAGGAAATGTAGAGCACAAATCCCGTAATTTTGCAAGAGAAGATGACTAACGCTACCTCACCCACCCCACCCCACCGCATCGTTATTATTGGCGGCGGTTTCGGAGGACTTTATGCAGCTAAAAACCTCGGTCGCGCCGACGTACAAGTCACACTCATCGATAAGCGCAACTTCCACCTTTTCCAACCCTTACTCTATCAAGTTGCCACCGGAACTCTATCCCCAGCAGATATCGCCTCACCCCTGCGGTTAGTTCTCAGAAATAATAAAAATACTCAAGTCTTACTCGACGAAGTGAACGATATCGACCCTGCCGCCCAAACGATTTCCCTGGGCAGCGACAAAACCTTAGATTACGATACGTTAGTGGTCGCCACCGGAGTTCGCCATCACTACTTCGGCAACGACCAATGGCAAGACGATGCCCCCGGCTTGAAAACCGTTGAAGATGCCCTGGAAATGCGGCGACGGATTTATCATGCTTTTGAGGAAGCGGAGAAAGAAACCGATCCCCAAAAGCGGCAAGAGTGGTTGACCTTCGTCATCGTCGGCGGCGGCCCCACGGGAGTGGAACTCGCAGGGGCGATCGGGGAACTCGCCTTCCACATCGTCCCCGAAGACTTCCGCCACGTGGATACCACCAACGCCCGCATTCTCCTCCTCGAAGGGATGGATCGGGTGTTGCCTCCCTACACGCCAGACCTCTCGGCAAAAGCAGAACAAGCCCTCACCAAACTCGGCGTGACGGTGCAAACCAATACGATGGTGACGGAGATTGCCGATGGCGTGGTGACGATGCGTCGGGGAGAAGACATCGATCGCGTCGAAGCCAAAACCATTCTGTGGGCAGCAGGGGTGAAAGCCTCGAAAATGGGACGAATCCTTGCCGATAAAACCGGAGTCGAACTCGATCGCGCCGGACGAGTCATCGTCGAACCGGATTTGAGCATTGCCAAACACCCGAACATCTTCGCCATCGGGGATTTAGCCCACTTCGCCCACCAAGGCGATCGCCCTCTTCCCGGTGTTGCCCCCGTCGCCGTCGCCCAGGGGGAATACGTCGCCAAGCAAATCTTGGCGAAAATGCAGGGTAAAACCCTCGGTGCGTTTGAATATGTCGATCGCGGTAGCCTCGCGGTAATCGGGCAAAACGAAGCCGTCGTCGATTTGGGCTTCATCCGCCTCTCCGGCTTCCTGGCGTGGCTGATTTGGGTCTTCGCCCACATCTACTACCTCATCGAGTTCGACAACAAACTGATTGTCATGGTGCAGTGGGGCTGGAACTACATCACGCGCGGACGGGGGGCGCGGTTGATTACCGGAGAAGATGACCTGCTGCCGTTGAAAGTGGAGTTACAAGATAGCGATCGACCGACTGTAACCAGCGATCGATAAATCTCAACGCCAGGATTCGGGTTCCATTTGAGATCCTGTTGGGGTAACAATCGGTAGGGGCGGGTTTAGTCGAAAATTTTGCCCTCACGGCGGTCTAGATTCAAAACCCGCCCTCACCCCGAGATGCAACCATTGGCAGCAAATTGTCGATCGATATCTGGATTTGGGTTTTCGTAAACGGGAATTCCCGATGAAGCGTAAAGGTCATCATCGAGTTCCCCCGTTTGGGTGAGGACGACACCTAAAAATTCAGTTTCTTCCTCACCCTCGATCGGGTTATTCTCTGTCGTAATTAAACGGCGATCGAGAATGTAGCGAGTGCCGATCGCCCCTCCGTTTTCCACCGAAACCAACTCAAAATTCACCGATAACGTGCGGCGTTCTCGAGGTGCAATATTATATTCACCGTAATCGTAGATTTCTTCAATAATACAAAGAGAGTTCTCAGTTGTTGAAGGAAAAACGCTCAGCGATGAATGGGGTGGAAACAGTTGCCCCCATTCTTGCCCCCAGTATCCCAGAAACGGGGCAATATTGCGATCGGTTTGCGATTGGCGGTAGGTTTGTAATTCCTGGGAGTAAAAAGGAGGCATCTCAATTTTATTCAGCCCTGCCAATCCGAGATTACTTTCAACATATTGATGAAACTCTGCTTCAAGTCGATCGAGTTGTACCGGAAAAATTTCGACTTGCATCGATAGGATAGGAGCAATATGAATCGGTAACATAATAAATTTATACGTTATAATGAAGGGATGAATTAAATTTTTATATAATATTCAGTTGTTAAATTTTTAATTTTCGATCTATTCTTACGACATCTTACTAATTAATTATAATCGGATTCATTTTATCTAAGCTTAAAACTTTTTCCAATACTCAGCTTGAATTAAATTAAATTCTAAAGTGGGAGATCGACGAGCGTCGATCTATTTTTTGAGATCGGTTCATAATAAAGATACGACTTTCGAAGAATATTGAATATGCAAATCACCCTCGAAATTCCCGATCGCATTGCCGATCGGCTGGCTGAAGATCGCGAAACCCTGACTCGACGATTCCTCGAACTCGTCGCCATCGAAGCTTACGAGAAAGGCTTAATTGGTGCGGGTGAGGTCGGTCAAATGCTGGGCTTCACCTCCCGTTGGGAAACCTACGATTTCCTCGATCGCGAGTGCGCCGAACCGCCTTATACTGAAACCGACTTAGAAAGCGATCGAATCGCACTGCAAAATCTACTGGATTGATAATGCTCGTTGTTTCTAATACCTCTCCAATTTCTTATCTGGTCGTTATCGAGCAAATCGATCTTCTTTCTCGTCTTTTTGAACGCATCTTTATCCCAGAAGTCGTTCGAGATGAACTGACCGCTCCAAATCAGAAGAAGAGAATAATAATGATTTTTACTTCTTTTATCAGAATGAACACCATTTTAATTTTTGTGAAAGTCAAAATCAAAAACTAGCTCGGTATTACGAGGCGAATGAACTACTCGCCGATTGCTTAAAAAGCGATTGCTACCTCAGCCGAGAGGTACGGCAGGAAATTGAAGATACGTTGTTATTGCCCTTCTCTCAAATCAAGCAACAACGCGGGTAATCATCGCTGCGAAGTCCCCGCTTGTAACACAAGATTCTGTAGTACATCTTCGTGTAGTATATCCGCATCGCGCTACACGAGTCGTTACCAAAGATGACTCGCGACACGTTGAAGCTTCAATCCGTCCCCGTTTCACCCATCTGACCGAAGCCATCTCCCAGCAGCCATAAATGACAACAGAGACACCGCACGCATCCATATGCCTCGCGCTGTCTCCTCAGCATGACGAGTCCGGGAACCAGAGCGATATCACCCAGGGCAAGTCGCACAGCTAATACTACATATGTATATAACGACTCCGACGCACACTCCAACCTAAAACCGACAAATCCCTTTATTTAAAAGCATCACCAGACTTTCTCAAAAAAAGTTCTCTCAACCCCTTGACAGTAATGTAGTATATTTGTAGTATATAAATAAGCGAGCGGGAAACAGCCAAACGGTAAACCCAAAACGGCAACTCCCAAATGCGCATCGAACCTTGAAAATTGAATAGCAATAAACCATGTCACAAATATTCGGACAAGCGCGGTTTTTTCTCCCCTTCCGGAGTGTAGACCCCTCGGTTTATCTCCCACGAGGAATGCCGCCAAACCGTCCGAGATTCCGCACATCGACTGTCAACTTCTTGGGGTTGTAACTCAGTTGCGTAGAGTACTTGTCTGTCGAACAAGAGGTCGCGGGTTCGAGTCCCGTCAGCCCCGTTTGACAGTCGAATGCGGACAAATATTTTGTTGCGAACTGTCGTTTTTTCCAAGAATAACAATTCGCAAATCGTTCAAAGTGCAACGACTGCAAAGAATCTAATTTTTGCAAGTAACGAGTTTGTGGTTTTTAGCCCAAAAATTCCGTTAGAAACCTCAAACTCAAATCCCGCACTTTGAGCGTCGTAGTCCCGTAGGCGAAAGGTTTAAGCCGTCTGCCCCTCAAGCAGAAGATTGCGGGTTCAAATCCCGTCGGGACTTTCAGCATTCAGCACTCAGCTATCAGCAATCGCAAGAAAATTCATTCCACATTGGTTCGAGCGGAGTTCTCGCTTCGGAGAGAGAATTTGAAATCTACGGCACGAGAATCCCTTAAAGTTCATACTTTTCGGACTAAAAAAAACTGATGGCTGAATGCTTAACCGAACTGGTCAGGTTGCCAAGTGGTTGAAGGCGTTGGTCTGCAAAACCGAAATCGTGGGTTCGATTCCCACCCTGACCTTTCGTTGCAGCGTAGCTTAAGGGTAAAGCACCAAGCTCATAACTTGGCCGATGCGGGTTCAACTCCCGCCGCTGTAACTGTTACATGAAGAAGGGCGAAGCATTCAGAACCCAAATTGTTGTCAAGTTGCAAATTCGATCGCCTGAATGCTTTGCCCCTACAGCCTTCTGAACGGGCAAAATCTGGGGGAATGGTGTAACGGCAACATTTCAGTCTCCAAAACTGACGTTCTAGGTTCAAATCCTAGTTCCCTCGCCTTGCAACATTTCCGTTGTAATCTTGCATTTTTAATTTTTAATTTTGCATTTTTCATTTCTTAGTGCCGTAGGCAAATTGGATTAAGCCGCCTGCCTTTCAAGCAAGTGATTGCGGGTTCGAGTCCAGTCAGGAGTATTTACGGGATGTAATTCAGCGGCCAGAAGCCTTGTTTTGGGGACAAGGAGTCGCAGGTACTCTTCGAGAAGTCTGCGCCTACGAGTCCTGCCATCCCGATTTTGCCCTTGTGACGGAACGGAAGACGTGCTGCACTCAGAATGCAGATTTTGTGGGTTCGACTCCCACCAAGGGTACTTCATCCGGGTGTAGCGCAGTTTGGGAGCGCGTCTGTCTGGGGGACAGAAGGTCGCAGGTTCGATCCCTGCCACTCGGATTTTGACTGGGTGTGGCGCAGTTGGAAGCGCGGAAGTTTCGGGAACTTCAGGTCGCAGGTTCAAATCCTGCCACTCAGACTTTTACCCCTGTAGCCCAATTGGAAGAGGCACTAGGCTAAGAACCTAGGGGTTGCTGGTTCGAGTCCAGTCAGGGGTATCGCAGGGATGGAGCAAAGGCGGCTCGTCAGGTTCATACCCTGAAAATCAGCAAGTTCGATTCTTGCCCCTGCTCCCAAATCGTACTGAAAGTGCGATCGCATTTTTCAAGGTTCCATTCGATAGAGGTTGTAAAACGATGTTCGATCGAAAATAGAAGTATTGATTATCGATACTTTACCCATCATGGAATGCGAACTCTGTCGTCGGGAAATGGAGCGATTAACGCTGCATCACCTGGTTCCCCGACAAGCCACCAAACGCAAAAAAGCCAAACCCAGTCCAACCATCGAGATTTGCTCGGCGTGCCATCGCCAAATTCACGCTTTGTTCGATAACAAGCACTTGGCAAATCATCTCAATACCTTGGAGAAGCTCAAAAGCGAACCCAAAATGCAGAAATTCCTCAGTTGGATTGGCAAACAGCAAAGTGGCAAAAAGGTGAGAGTGCGCCGCCAGAGGTAAGGGAAGCATTCAGCCGTCAGCTATCGTACCGCAGCGACTAAACTGCTAACTGATTCTTCATACGGTAATCGTCCAAACGATTTTTAAAATTTGCAGTTGTGGTGTAACCGGGAACATAAGGGCGTGGTAAGCCCTCGATTTGGGTTCGAGTCCCAACTTCTGCTCTGAGTTTTCAATTCATATCGCACGCTTTGCAAAGGCAACACGCGATTTATCGCAAAGTTTAGCTGATGGCTGACGGCTGATAGCTGAGGGCTATCGATATTTGCAGGTGTGATGTAACGGGGAACATGAGGCTCTCGTAAAGCCTTCTTGCGAGTTCGACTCTCGCCATCTGCTTTAGTTCATTTCGGTTGAGGAGGTGTCAAGTATCACGACGATGACGGTAACGGATGCGCTGGCGGAACTGACGCTGTTGGAAAAGCGTATCGATTCAGCCCGATTGGGTCTCGATAACAACGCTTTAATTGCCGTGGTGGAAATGGGTAAAGTGCCGACGGGGTATAAGTCTCGTCAGGAACACGCTTCCCAGGCGCGGGCGGCCCTGCAACGGGTAGACGCGCTAATTTCTCGACGGCGTACGATTAAACGATCGGTCGTTTTGTCCAACGCTTCGACGATGGTAACGATCGCCGGGGAAGAAATGACGGTGGCTGAGGCGATCGAAATGAAGAATTTCATCGACTACTACGAAGGCGTTCTCAACACGATGCAGTCGGCTTACAGTCGCGCTCGCAAAGACTACGATATTGCCAAAGTGCGGGTCAAAGATCGACTCGACAAACTGGCGATCGAAGTATTAGGTAAAAATGCCTCGGCGGAGAAGTACCAGTCCCTCGCCGATAGCTTCCTGGCACGGGAAGGGGTGGAACTCCTCGACCCGATCGATATTGCGGCCAAAATTGAGGATCGGCAAACCTTTGTCGAAGAATTTAACTCAACGGTCGATCGGGTTTTGTCCATTAGTAATGCTCGGACGACTGTCGAAATTCCCGACTAATTGTAGGTGAGTATCGATCGCAATTGCAAAGACTGTATTTGACCTCGGTTTGATACTTTCATAATCCTACTGAGGTCTTTCTCCCCCAGCTCCCGTTTCTCCCCCAGCTCACCTTCACCAGTCTCCTAACTAACACGCGATTACCATAACGTGCTGGTCGCTCGAAAACTTCTAAATTTGTGGTTATTGATGGATAGCTCAACTGCGTTAGAGCGCACGACTGAGAATCGTGAGGTGTGGAACTCACAATCCACTCCATCATCCCAGTTTCTTAAAGCTCAAAGCTCAACGCTTAGCGCTTAAAACTCAAACCACAAACCTTAGAATATCAACTGTCAAACTCCAAAGTTTAATCCTCGATAAAATCCAGGATTCGGGTTGCAGGTTCCACAAAACCTTGAAGTTTCCTCCTGGCTGAGCGGTCAGCATTTTAAAATGCTCTCAAGATTTGAATATTGCGGATATGGTGTAACGGTAGCATCTGAGTCTTCCAAACTCTAGGTACGAGTTCGAGCCTCGTTATCCGCTTCGTCCAACTCTTAAAGAACAATTACAATATGTATCACATATCAACAATCTAAAACTCATCTTTTATACTAGGAGTAAAATTTTACTCTCGGTGTAGTAATGAATCGATCGTCAGGTGTTATCATTCTCACGGTATTGCAAGTTATTGCAGGATTACTCAATCTTTTTAACTTCGTCGTATTAGCGATTATCGGCTTAGGTGGTGCGGGAATTGGAGCCTTGGTCGGCGGTGAAGGTTTGGGAGGAATTGTATTGAGTATATTTGCGATTTTTGCCATCATCGAACTGATTCAAGGAATTTGTTGTCTAATTTTAGCGATCGGCATTTTTTATATCCAATCCTGGGCTTGGGTGATTACGTTAATCGTTCATATTGTTGCCCTGCTCAAAGAAGGTAGCAAACTCACTTTAAGTGGTGGCATTGCCGTAAACTTTCTCAACGCTGGATTTAGCATTGCCAGTCTCTACTACTTAACTCGACTGGAAATTAGGCAAGAGTTTAAAGTGTAATACTTTAACTTTTTAGTCACTTAATTTAAAACTCAATCTGACAGTTAATTTATTACTAAAAACATGCGGTTGTGATGTAGCAGGTAGCATCTGAGAGTGCCATACTCAGCGCGCGAGTACTCTTCGAGAAGTCGCTTCGCGTCTACGATCCTCGCCAGCCGCTTTATCCAGGTCCTGTAGCTCAGTTGGTAGAGCGCTTGTCTTACAAACAAGATGTCGCGGGTACAATTCCTGCCGGGACTACTTTTGGGAGTGTCGCCTAATGGATTGGGCATCGGTCTTCTAAACCGATTTGTGTAGGTTCAATTCCTATCACTCCCGTTAAACTTTATCAATTCAAAAGGAGGTGGTTATCTTCTTTGTTGCATATTAAAAACCAACAGCCAACTATCAAAACAGCGATCGCATCTAGCGTGACCTAACCTCTAAGAGCCTACATACTAAGTACGAGAGGAATGGTACTACTGCCATGCAGTAGGTGCGTGAGAACGGGGAGTGCGAAAAACCTGGGAGGTGAGCTTAGAAGTAGCTATCCTTTAAAGAGTGTGTAATAACTCACCAGCGGAGTCCCCCTAGTAACTGAGAAAGCACAATGCTCTGGGAACTCGCACGCAATTTTTAAGATGCGATCGACCATTTTAAAAACGATTATCTCATATTGTGAAATGACTATTTACTTTTACAGCACTCGCGAACAACCTTATGGCTGTTTCTCCAACTTTTCCCGACACGGTTTCGAGCTAGATGGAGAATGGTGGCCGACTAGCGAGCATTATTTCCAAGCCCAAAAATTTGCCACAACCGATCGCCCTTGGTTCGACAAAATTCGCGAGGTCAAAACTCCGAAAGATGCGGCAAAAATGGGACGCAGCCGCGAACATCCCCTGCGGCAAGATTGGGAAGAAGTGAAAGACGACATCATGCAACGCGCGGTGTTGTGTAAATTTAAAACCCATGCCGATATTCGCGAGATTCTCTTGGCAACGGGAGATGAGGAAATCATCGAAAATGCACCGGGAGATTATTACTGGGGATGCGGCAAAAATGGCAGCGGTCAAAATAAGCTCGGACAAATTTTAATGAGGGTGCGAGAGATTTTACGTCAGTCATAATTCGATCGAAATTACAACTTTTGGGGTCATAGCTCAGTTGGTAGTAGCGCCTGCCTTGCAAGCAGGAGGTCAGGAGTTCGATCCTCCTTGACTCCATTTGTCATGTTTAATTCGCTTTAAAAGCAAGCAAGGAGGTGAACGATGCCTGTAATCGTGATGGGTGTAACCCGTGCCGAAGGACATCCCAATGCAGATAGTTTGCGGGTTTATTCAATGAAAGCCTCCGGTTACGATGAGGTACAAATTGTTGCCAATCTGGAAAATATTTATGAAGTGGGCGATCGAGTAGCTGTTGCTTTAGCAGGTTCCATCCTCAAAGATGGCACGAAAATTAAGCCCTCCAAACTTCGAGGATTGCGGTCTTTTGGCATGGCATTGGGTAAAGTTGAAGATGCAACTGGCACTGACCTTTCCGAGCTGTACTGTCAAAAAACAATGGCAACATCGGCACAACTGCAAAAATGGCCGAGTATCGAGTTATTGCACAACCTCTATCGCAGTTTGGAGAAATTAGGAGAAACGTCCAAAATCACCTATCGAGGGAAAGTAAAACTCGATGGCACGAATGCTGGGGTGCAGATTTTTTCCGACGGTCGAGTTGCCGCCCAAAGTCGCACGCAAATTATTACGCCCGACAATGATAATTTGGGATTTGCCAATTGGGTCGATCGCAATCTCGAATATTTCTCCAACCTTGCCAGTTCGGAACATCTGACGATTTTTGGCGAGTGGTGCGGGAAAGGCATTCAAAAACGCACGGCAATTTCTCAGATCGATCGCAAAGTATTTGTCATTTTTGCCATCCAATTCGGTGGTGTTGACGGTCGTCTTTCAACGTTGGAAATCGATCCCCAGAAAATTGGCGATCGCCTCCCCAAACATGACGATATTTTCGTGCTGCCGTTTTATGGCGATTCGATAACGCTTAATTTTGGCGATCGAGAACAGCTCAAATCGCAAGTTGAAGTTTTAAACCAAATGGTGCGAGACGTTGAAAGTACCGATATTTGGGTAAAAGAAACCTTTGGCATCGAAGGAATTGGTGAAGGATTAGTTTTTTATCCCACCACCGATAATTCAGTGGCTGGACTTTCCGAATCCGAACTCTTTTTCAAAGCTAAAGGCGAAAAACACCAAGTCGTCAAAACCAAAAGATCCGTTCAAATTGACCCAGAAAAAGTGGAAAGCATCGACGAATTCGTACGGTTGTTTGTCACTCAACCTCGCCTAGAACAGGGTGTCACCGAAGCGTGCCAAGGCGAACTCTATATCAAAAAAATGGGTATATTTTTGCAATGGCTCGCTGGTGATGTCAAAAAAGAAAGCACTGACGAACTCGATCGCGCCCAACTTACCTGGAACGAGGTGAATAAGGCAGTGATGAAGGCAGCGCGGGAATGGTATCAACAACGCATACAGTCGCTGTAGTTTCTGGTAATTCCGGTAATATTTCGGGGCGTATATATATATTGTGTGCGCCCTGCCTTCCTCCCTTATGGTGTCTGAAGTCGAAGTGGTGGAGACGCTAGCCTGTGAAGCTAGTCATTAGCGGGTTCAACTCCCGTCGGACACCCCTTTTTGGAAGCTGCTGCTCGCGGCGAGCAACCTGTCTCGAAAACAGGAGGACGGCAGTGAATGTCGCCGGGGTTCGATTCCTCCAGCTTCCGCCTAATTTTCCATAGTGTGAGTCGAGTACAAATATCTTTCTCCCCCAGCTCCCCCCGCTCACCTTCACCTGTCTCAAAACGATTTCTACGATACAACCCTTGGGGATGTAGCTCAATTGGCAGAGCAGTCGGCTTTTAACCGACGAGTTGCAGGTTCGATTCCTGTCATCCCCTTTTGGAAGATGCCGCCGACGGGACGGCAACTGGTCTTGAAAACCAGGGTACGGCAGTGATGTCGTAGAGGTTCGATTCCTCCATCTTCCTCTCATCCGCCAGAGGCCAAAAAGCGAGGCACCGTGCTGATAACGCGGCGACAGAAGGGGCAGTACCTTCCTGGCGGACTTATAGCTTGTAGCCAAGAGTATTAGGATATTGGTGAAGGTGGGCTGGGGGGGGAAGAATGCCAGTGCGATCTTCAGATTAGATGAATTTGTCGATCGCCTCCTCACTCAACTGACCTGAAGCTGTGGAAAATTTTCTATCAAATTATTAAGTTAGGTAAACAGAAATCGATAACTCTCTCTTAAAGTCTGTGGAAAACTATGGGGAATACTTGTGGAAAACCCTATGATTTGGGTGGAAAACTTTAACTAAGTATAAATACTCTGTGGAAAACCTGCATGAGTTTTCCACAGCTTTTCCACAGGGGGTGGAAAATTTAGATGCCCGCGATTTCCAGCTTTTCGGACGTTTTCCACAGTTTTCACAGCCCCTACTACTAAAGCTATCTAAGAATTTATTAAATACAGTAAGAGTAGGCAGACCAACGAAGCAGCAAGCTCGAAAATCCGTCAGCGCGAGGGAGTTGACGAAGGTTCCACGGAGTTTTATGCTCTTAGAACCCGAGTCAGTCTTCAGCACTTGGGGCATTGACCCGAACGATCGAAACTCGCGAAACCTCTCGCAGTGCCATCCGGTTCGTCGAATGTTCCCCAAAGAGCTAAGTGTATGAAAACGCACCATCTCGTGGTAGCTAGAGCGCATTGAGTTGAGGCTAGCCAAATGCTAGTAAACTCGTAAGTCCGCGCAATCGATCGCTATTTTTTAGTCTGCGACCCCTCCGATCTCCTCAGTCCCTCTCGAATCCCCGATCCCCCGCCTCCGCCGTACCTCTATGAAGCTAGTTTGCGACCAAAGCGAGTTGAACGCGAATCTCTCCCTTGCCATTCACGCGGTTCCCTCTCGCCCCACCCACCCAGTTCTCGGCAACGTTCTCCTCACCGCCGATGCCGAAACCCATCAAGTTCGGATCGCGGCGTTCGATTTGAGTTTGGGCATCCGGACGAGTTTTCCCGCCCAAGTCGAAGATGGCGGCGAGATTACCCTACCGGCGAAATTGCTCAACGATATCGTTTCCAAACTCCCCAACGGTGAAATTACCCTCGATCGCCAAGGGGAAGATTCGATCGCCACGCTGACCTCTCGCCTCGGGCAATACTACCAAGTGCGGGGGATGAGTGCCGACGAATTTCCCGAACTGCCGGAAATCGATACCGGGAAGGTGGTGCAACTGAGTGCGGCAGCTTTGGCGGAGGGATTGAAGGGAACCCTGTTTGCCACCAGTGGGGACGAAACCAAACAAGTGCTGACGGGGGTTCATTTGCGCGTGTCTGGGGAAGGGTTGGAATTTGCCGCCACCGACGGACATCGCCTTGCGGTGGTAGAAACTTTGCATCCGGAAGAAGAAGCTGAAGCCGAGGAGTCAGAAGAAGCCGCAGAAACTGCAACGGAGAAACCCTCCCTCGCCCCGACAGAAGAGTTTGAAGTCACCATTCCGGCGATCGCCCTGCGGGAGTTGGAACGGATGCTGGGGAAACAAACGGCCAAGGATATCGTGTCTCTCAAATGCGATGACGTGCAGGTGGTTTTTGAACTCGGCGAACGCCAGTGTCTCACCAGTCGCAAACTCGAAGGGGCTTATCCGGCTTATCGACAGCTTATCCCTCGCCAGTTCGACAATCAAATGAATGTCGATCGCCGTCAACTCCTCGCGGCCCTCGAACGGATTGCAGTGATGGCTGGCAAGAATAATATCGTCAAGTTCAGTTTGGATACCGAGAAGCAACAGCTTTCTCTGTCGGTGGAAGCGGCGGATGTGGGGAGTGGCAAAGAAGCGATGGACGCGCAAATCACCGGAGAGAGTATCGAAATTGCCTTCAACGTCCGCTACGTTACCGAATCGCTACGCAACCTGCAAGCCTCGGAAGTGCAAATTCAACTGAATACGCCCACATCTCCGGTGATTTTAACACCCTTGGGGGGAGTGAAGATGACGCATTTGGTGATGCCCGTGCAGATTCGCAATTAGAGGGAATGGGGAATAGAGAGCTGGGGAAGCTGGGGGAGAGCGAATGCAAAATTAAAAATGCGCGCATTCTCCCTCATTCCCTTGTCTCTCTTCTCTCCGCGTCCCCGCGTCCCCGCGTCACCGCGTCATCTCCTTCTGCCGCGATCGCTGGGGAATGACATCTGCGGCGACTCCGTAGTGCCGCGCGGCTTGTGCCATCGTCAGGGAGAGTAACTCGGTATCTCCGAGGGGAATGTGGGCGATCGGTTTCGATGGCGTTACTTCTAAGACTTTCATAATTTCTCCGGCAACCGATCGCCCCAACCAGGGGGGGACGGAGTTGCCGATTTGTCGGAAGCCGTGCCATTTGGTGGTGTGGAACCGGAACCAGTCGGGATAGGAGTGCAACCGGGCAGCTTCTCGGACGGTAATGCAACGGGGATGGTGGGGGTGGATGGGGCGTGGGGAGGTAAACGCACCGCGACTGCTGGGAGTTCCCGCCCGCAGGGTATTGCAAACGCCGTCGGGATCGAGTTTGAGGAAGCGGCTGATGGGTTCGGTTTTGCCCGGTGGGGTGGCGGCGAATCGCCCGATCGATTTGGGGGTATGGCGGGTGCGTCCGCTGGCGGTAAGGTGATGGCGATCGTACTCGCGCGGTTGGGAGTAGTCCTGGGGATCGATGGAGGAGTCGCGCAGTTTGGCGGCATAAGGACTGGCGGTTCCTAACTCGGCGATCGCCCAATCTCGACGTTCGAGTTCTGCATATTCTTCAATGTTTGGTAAGTCTTGTAGGGCATCCCACACCGTCGGGCTATCGATGAGTCGATCGGATATTCGATCGCGTTTTCGCTTCGATTTGGCAGGTTTGGTGAGCGGTTGGGGATACTTCGGTAGCGGCAAACCTCGCCGCGCACCAATCAGAAACAATCGTTCTCGACTTTGAGGTACGCCGTAGTTTGCCGCATTCAGCACTTGATAGGGCAACACCACATCGTAGTCGTAATATTCGATTTTCTCGATGACTTCCCCGATTAATTCTTGATGCTTGCCGATCGCCATCCCTTTAACATTTTCCATGACGAAATATTTCGGCTGGAGTTCTTGAATCAAGCGAATGAAATGGAAGACTAAAGTATTTCGAGGATCGTCGAGCAAGCGCTTACCCATTAAGGAAAAACCCTGGCAGGGCGGGCCGCCAAACAGAACATCGATTTCGCGATCGCCAAGCTGCGATCGGGTTTTGATTTCTTCCCCCGTCACCCGATCGACACTTTGACAAATCATCTCGCAGTGCGGGAAGTTATACTCGTGAACCGCACAGTGAACCGGATCGATTTCCACCGCAGCCGCCACATCAAACCCTGCTTGCTCGAATCCCAGGCTCAAGCCCCCCGCCCCAGCAAATAAATCTATCCCGATCGGCTTCACCGAATCACTCCCTGCTCGCGATGACTTCGGGGTTATTTCTGCTAACCCTTCGTGTCCTTTGTGTCTTTGTGGTTTTTCAAATCAATATTACATATAGCAGTTCTCGTGTTTTTCAGGTACATAAGCGCGAGGGCGGGTTTTGAAGATCGATCCCCGTCAAGGTATCGTTTTTAGCTAAATCCGCCCCTACATTTTTTGTACTTTATGACAATAAGAAACGCTATATATAATTCTATCAATAAATAGATATAATATATCACTTCTTCACAATCTGATTTAATCGTTCCGTCTCCGCCACAATTGCCTCGAAATCTTCCTCTTCCATCTGCTTGACATAATTAATTTTTACCTCTTCAAGAAAATCATACACTAACCCTTGAATCTCCGAAATATTGGTCGGCTTTCTCACTTCACTGGCAAAAGATTCGCTGAAATGTTCGACAAGTTGACCTGTCAATTTTGCCCCCACTGGGTCTTCCAGAGTAGCGGTTAAGGTTTCGTATAAAGTTTGCGTCAGTTGCGAAACTAATTGAGCAGTCATTGCTTCGGGGACCTCTTTCAATCCCGGAACTTGTTGCAATCCTTGATAGAGGGGAAGGGTTTGTAGGGTTTTGAGAATATTATGGCGTAAAAGTGCTTCAATATCTGGTTGAATTTTCGGCCACACTTCATAAACGCTCAAATTTACCAATCGAGTCGATAGCGCTTCAACTTCGTTGACGTTATTTAGATCGATATACTGACGGCGATCGCTCGTATCCAGCCAGTTGGGTAGATCGTTTTGAATGGCAAACTGGACCCGATCGATAATCCGAATTATCACCACTTCTGTTAAGGCTTCGGCAAAGTTGGCGACAATTCCGCGATTGATTTGCTTCCAAACAGAATCCATTGAAACCAATTTCGCTTTATCGAGGCGAATGGCGACGGGAATCACCCGTAACAGCGACCAAAAAGGGGTAAATAGCGGTAGTGGCAGGGAAAAGGGGAAAATTAAAAAGATATCGTACCAACGCCATAACATGGCATCGGGCAACCATTTAACGCCAATATTGCGGCGCGAGATAAGCCAAGTTCGGGCGAGAAATTCGAGCAGAAATAGCAGATTAAAAAATCGATCGATCCGCCAAAACTTGTTGACGAGTTCCCCCGTTTCGCCGTAATGACGAAAGTAGTTGGTATTCATCAACGGACGAATTTCTCGATCGAAAAACTCGATTTCCTCGTCCCAGTTTGCCGAGGTTAAGTAAGATGGACTCCAAAATCGTGCAAAAGCATCTTTAGAAGAGGCGCGGCGATCGTCAAAAATTCGCTCGCGAATCAGATTTTTTATTTTTTCTAACGCGCCAATTTTATTAGCTTGAGCGAAGGGATTATCTCGAATCGTCTCCACACTCATCTGGCGCAGCTCGGCGAGAATAGGTTCGATGGCTTCCGAATCGACTCCCGATCGCGCTACTTCTGCTTTGAGTTCGTCTACGGTGTTTAAATACCGAACGGTATCCCGGTGAGGTTCGATGCCTTTGAGGCGATCGTAGGTTTTATGGAATCCTTTGGGAAACCGCAGACAATTGCCTCGAAAGTAATAGCAACGTACGTATAAATCTCGATAGGGAATATAACTGAGATCGAAGAAAACCAACCCTAAATTAACCGTCGCCAGCAATGCCATCACTTTTTCAAACCAGGATGTCGATCGCGAGGCTTTTCGAGAGCGTGAGTAAACCGGCATAATTTTGGATGGGATGACGTTTTAGATAATGAATAATTAAAAAGGCAAAGTTACAATTACAACCCCAGATCGATCGCTGCATATTTCGTTCGTCACCCATCATTCATCACTTCAATACACTCACCCCTAAAACTCGATCCCCGGCTGCGCTTTCACTCCCTGTTCCCGGAACGGATGCTTGATGAGTTTCATTTCCGTCACCAAATCGGCGCGATCGAGCAGTTCTGGGGGTGCGCCTCGTCCGGTAAGGATGACGTGGGAGTCGGCAGGTTTGCTATCGAGTCCGGCGAGGACTTCTTCAACTTGCAGGTAGCCGAGTTTGAGCGCCACGTTGACTTCATCGAGCAGCACCAGTTTGAATTCCGGGTTGCCGATAAATTCTAACCCTTTCTCCCACGCTTGTCTGGCTTTTGCCGTATCCCGATCGCGATCTTGGGTTTCCCAAGTAAAGCCTTCCCCCATCGCGTGAAACTCAATTAGATCGGACCAGCGATCGAAAACCGCTTTTTCGGCGGGTTCCCACGCCCCTTTAATAAACTGAACGATCGCCACTCGGTAGCCGTGACCGAGCGATCGCAACACCATCCCCAACGCTGCCGTGGTCTTCCCCTTGCCGTTCCCCGTATTGACGATAATCAACCCCTTTTCGAGATTGCGCTCGGCGAGGCGCTGGTCTTGCACCTGTTTGCGGCGCTCCATTTTTTGCTGGTAGCGATCGGCATCGAGGGCGGCAGCACCGCTGAGGTCTTCGACTTGGGACTCGAGGGTATCGGGAGTAGACATGGCACTCTTGGATATTTCGTTCACCCTCAATTTTGACAGAAAAGGGCGATCGCGCGTCGCTCTCTTCCACAGGTCGAAATTTGTGTATCGAAGCCGAAATCGACCCCAAAATTGGGTAAAAATTGGGGAATTTTGAAACGAGTTTACAAGGGTTTCGGAGTGTAGTAATCTTATATTGAGGCGGATACTGTGCCTATTTATAGTACACAAATCAAATAAACTTCTAACTCAATCTTTCTCTGCGAATTTTCTCGCCCCCAGACCATCACTGCCATTCCCCGTGCAACTCAAACGCCGACCAATAGTACGGCGAGTCCCATTCCTCCTGCTGCTGGAGTTCGACCTGAGCGGCTCGCAACGCTTCTGACGGCGATCGCCCCTCTTGCAACAAATGGCGGTAGAACGCACTCATCA
>JAXHUC010000083.1:0-29134 GCA_034189805.1 Cyanobacteriota bacterium | reverse complement strand
GAGGAGAACGCTTTATCCCCATTCAGGAAAAACTCTCTCTGCTTTCGGCGATCGTTCCATTAATTCGGCAACGGCATTTTCCGGCGAAATTTGACCGTTGAGGAGACGTTCGACCTGGAATGCGATTTGGAACTTCGATCTGGCGATGCACGGCTAATTTGACCAAAACGCGGGTGGCATTGACCCCTTCGGCAGTTCCTTGGATTTTATTGAAAGCTTACACCAGAGATTTTCCTCGGGTCAAACCGACACCCACTCGATAGTTGCGACTCAAGGGACTGTTGCAAGTAGCGAGCAAATCCTCCGCAAGCATTCAGCCGTCAGCCATCAGCTTGTTGCAGGCTCTAAAAACAGCAATTTCAATGGACTTGCCGATCGAGATGATGAATTTTATCCATCTAGAAAACCCAGATGCAACCTATGCTTGCGACGTGTTCGTCCAAAGCCTATCGCGAAGCGACTACGGGCGGAGTATCGCTAAAAGCTGAATGCTGAATGCTTACATCGCGCGCACTCAGGTACGAACGCTCAATGTCTTATCCGCGATTTTTAATCAACATCACATCAATAATTTGGATCGCCATTTCTTCGGATAATTCAAGCACGCGATACAAGTCATTTAAGAGTTGTTCTTCTTCAGTGGAAATCGCCCCATCTGCTAAGACTAAATCCGTGACGATCGCAAAGGTCGTTTCGTACAAATCGGTAGGTAAAGATTGAATGGCCGCATCGAATAAAACCTTGACCCCTTGCTGTTGCAAAATTCTCAGAAGTCGATCGAGCATCCCGCGAATCACATCTCCCGAGTGCGATCGAAACAAATGCATTCGGCGCAGGGTACTGCTGAGGACTTGAGCTTCCGCATCGGCCAGATAGCCATCGGCAGCGACGGCGATTAAGGCAATTCCTGCAAATGCTTCGGCCGGATTCAGCGCGACCGAATTTTGCCGGGGAATTCCCGAAATTTTCTCAAACAAGCTCATCTCCATCGGCTCCTTCGGCGGTATCAATCGATCGTAACATGGGGAGATGGGGAAGGTGAGGGAGAGGAAGGACGCGGAGACACGGAGACGCGGGGACGCGGGGATGTGGAAGATGAGGGAGACAAGGAAAAATTTTGCATTTTTAATTTTTAATTTTTAATTTTGCATTCACTCTCCCCCAGCCTCCCCAGCTACCCCATTCACCCATCCTGACGTTAACCGAGAATGATATCGTCAATGACAATCTTATTCGCAACGCTGCCAAAAGCGACCGATAGCGCCGTTCCGGAAAATGGTAGCGTTACCGATTCGAGATTGCTGTAAGCATTGGGAAATTCGCCAGCGGTTGTCATCGATAAATTCAGCGTTCCTAATAGATTTCCCATACCACCAAATCCATCGTAAATCGAGACCGTTTGTTCTCGAAAAGGTGAAGAATAGGAAAAAGAAAGCTGACTGTCAAATCCGGCGATAATATCCATGACGATCGTGTCGCCTTCTGCATAGGTAAGGGCGGTTTCTCCAGGGATAGAATCATCAAAATTTCCAGCAAAATCATCGTCTTCTCCCGACTCGACAATCTCATGGGCACTTTGGATTCCTAATGCGTTCCCCGAGAAGAAAATGCCTCGATCGCCGTAAAAGTCAGTCACCGGATCGAGATTGTCAATGCCTTCAAAATCCAAAACGGCGGGCAAATCGCTGCGGGCGATCGTCAAAATTGCCGTGTTTTGTGCCCCCAGCATAGCCCCGCCTTGGGGATCGACGAGGGCTAAATTGAGGGTTTCGGCGACTTCGACTAAGGTATCGTTAATAATTGGAATATCCACCACTTTGCTGGTTTCCCCATCGGCAAACGTTACCTCGATCGGAGTACCATCGAAATCCAATCCGGCGATCGCACTGCCATTCGTCGGGACGATCGTCCCCCGCACTTCTCCCGCACTCCCGTCAGTCCGCACTACCGTCACTGCGGCGAAAGGGGTTCCTTCTTCGGTGACGAGGAAGCTACTGCCCCCAAACTGTAAGCTTCCCGCTGGCGATGTCGGCGGTTCGGGCGGTTCGGGAGGGTCGGGGGGTTCCGAGGGTTCGTCGTCGTCCACAATTTCGAGAATCGCCACGTTCGCCGCCCCAATACCGATACCCGGACTGGGATCGACCAGGGTTAAGTTAATCGTTTCGGTGGGTTCGATGTCCGTATCGTTGGCGATGTCGATGGCAACGGTTTTCTCGGTTTCTCCCGGCTCGAAAACCACTTCGATCGGTGGCGGGTCGTTATTGTAGTCGAAAGGGGCAACAGCCGTACCGTCTGTCAGCGCCAGCGTCGCACTCGCCCGAAAATCCGTCCTCCCCACTCGGCGAACGGTGACAGCGGCTATTTCGGTTCCATCTTCCCTGACTTGGAAAATGGGGCGC
The DNA here is from genome assembly GCA_034189805.1 of Cyanobacteriota bacterium. Lineage (GTDB taxonomy): Bacteria > Cyanobacteriota > Cyanobacteriia > Cyanobacteriales > Geitlerinemataceae > Zarconia. Next base: position 26,735 of record JAXHUC010000083.1, on the reverse strand, counting down.
TCGAACTCTAACGCGGCATCGTTATCGATAATGGTGAGTGTTGCCGTGCTGCGATCGCCCAGGGAGATACCGGGAGTGGAATCGACCAGAGACAAGTTGACGGTTTCGTTGCCTTCGACCCTCGTATCTTCTTGAATCGGTAGGGCGATGGTTTTGCGAGCTTCTCCCGGCGCGAACGTCACTTCGATCGGCGTGTTAGTGTAATCTTCGGGAAACACCGCCGTACCATCGCTCGAAACGACCGTCACGCGAGCTTCTTCCTCGAGTCCCCCCGTCCGCACCACCGTCACGGCTTCTACAGGGGTTCCGTCTTCGAGTTGGCTGAAGTCAGAGGCGCTAAATTCGATCGCGGTATCGTTATCGAGAATCTCGACGACAGCGGTATTTTGCAGACCGAACCTCGCCCCTCCAGTGGGATTTTCCAGGGTGAGATTAATCGTTTCGGTGGGTTCGACGCGGCGATCGTCGGCGATCGGGATAGCGATGGTTTTGACAGTTTCGTCGGCCTCAAAGCGTAGGTCGATGGGAACGGGAAAGTAATCTGCCCCGACGGCGGTGGTGGCGGTGCCATCGCTGGGGATAACGGTTGCTCCGATTTCGTGGCCGCTCGAAAGATTGCGAACGACCGTCACTTCCATCACTGGCGTGCCATCTTCGTTAACCTGGAAAACCGGTTGGGAGAATTCGAGGATATCGACGGGGGTAAAATCCGAGGCATCGAGTTGGAGGGGTTCTCGGGATGGCGCGATGCGAACGAGGGTCTCTCCGGTCGATCGCTGGCGCACTTCGGTAAAGAATTGAGTGTCGGACGTTGGAGAGACGATCTCTAAATCTTCAAAGGTAATATTGCCCGCCAATCCAATGCGATCGATGCCATCTTCAAAATCTAAAATGGTTTGGATTTGAGTTTGGTTTTGGGAAGGTTCTTCGTCGTCTTCGCCTTCATCATCCGATAACAAGCGAACGATAAATAAATCCCCTCCTTCACCGCCAATCAGCTGATTGCTTCCCCGACCGCCCGATAAAATATCATCTCCGAGTCCGCCGTCGAGAAAGTCGTTTTCCGTTCCCCCGCGCAGAATATCTCCACCGGCCAAACCGATTAACGTGTCGTCTCCATCCAACCCGAGAATAATGTCATCTTCGATCGTGCCTTCGATAAAGCTATTGCCGCCAGTCAGGGTGTCTTGAATTCGTGCCATCAACCCGATCTCCCATCCTTGAAGATTTACAATTTAACAAAACCGATTCGCAAAACCCATCCCCATCGTCTGGCGCTGTTCTCCCTCTCTTTTGGCTCCTATGGTACGCACCCCAGCTCAACCCAACCCGACTCAACCCGACCTCGAAGCAGAGGACGAGTTTGAATTTCCCACGCCACCGCAAAATCTACCCTACGACGACGACGAACCCTTGGAAAGCCCCCAGCATCGAATGGCGATGAACTTGCTGATTCGCGCCTGTACCCACCACCTATCCCAGCAAAACTCGAACTTCTTCTGTGGGGGAAATATGTTCCTCTACTACGATCGAACTCAGCTTCAGACGAAACGCAGAGGTCCGGATTTTTTTGTCGTTTTGGATGTCGAACCCGAAACCCAACGAGACCGACTCAGTTGGAAAATTTGGGAAGAAGGAGGACGCTACCCCGACATTATCGTCGAACTCCTGAGCGAGAGTACCCGCGAGGAAGATATCGGTAACAAAAAAAACCTTTACGAAAAAACCTTCCGCCTCCCAGACTACTTCGTTTTCGACCCCCTCAATCCCAATTCCCTGCAAGGATGGCGGTTGGATTTGACTCGAGGGTATCGCGATTTAGTCCCCAACGATCGCGGCTGGCTTTGGAGCGAATCTTTACAACTGTGGCTGGGAACTTGGGAGGGGGAAATTGACGGGAAACCGGGAACTTGGTTGAGGTTTTACGATCGCCAGGAAAATTTGGTACTCTTGCCCGAAGAAGACGAACGAGAACGCGCCGAGCGGGAGCAAGAACGCGCCGAACGGGAACGGGAACGCGCCGAACGGGAGCAAGAACGTGCCGAACGGGAACGAGAACGCGCCGAACGCACTGAAGCCGAACTCGAACTCGAACGACAGCGAACTCAAGCCGCCCAGACCCAAGCCGATGCAGCCCAAGCCGAACTCGATCGTTTGCGAGCGTTAGTGCGGCAACAGGGACTCGAAAACGAGGAAAAATAGCAATTCGCTCCAAATCGACGCGATCGCCCTTCTCGGGTGTAATAGTTGGGTTTAATAGACCGATCTAGGTGCGATCGGGCGATTCAACTGCTATCTTTCCCAGAACGGCGACGGCGACAGCGATCGGAACAGTACTTGACCTCGTCCCAACACTTTTCCCACTTCTTGCGCCAGGTAAACGGGCGATCGCACACCGGGCAAATTTTGGTCGGTAAGTCAGATTTACGTCGGTTTCGTCCCATAATTTCAAGAATGATGTCTAGTGCGAACGAGCTAAAACTGGGGAACGGGGAAGGGGTAAGAGAATTAAAAATGCAAAATAGGAAATAGGGAACGGGGAATGGGGTGTGGGAAACGTTAAATACCCACTCTCTCCCCCATCTCCGGAGAAGAGGGCGAAGCATTTGGATATATCAAATTTCGTTTTTCACAGAATCAATCGCTCAAATGCTTTGCCCCTACAAACCCCATCTGCCTCATCTGCCTCACCTCCCTCACTTCCCTCATCTCCCCAACATGCCTCACCCCGCCCTCAATCCCATCCGCATCGTCCTCGTCGAACCCGAAGGGCCGCTGAATGTGGGTTCGGTGGCGCGGGTGATGAAAAATATGGGACTCGGGCAACTGGTGTTAGTCAATCCCCAGTGCGATTGGTGCGGCTTCGAGGCTAAAAAGATGGCGGTACATGCCATCGATATTTTACAGGGAGCGCAGGTGGTCGAGACCCTGCCAGAAGCCTTGCACGGCACGCAACGCACCATTGCCACCACCGGACGCGATCTCGCTTTACCCACGCACCTCGAACGTCCTCGTACCGCGCTTCGGTGGCTGTTGGGCATTCCATCGGCGTTGGTGTTCGGGGCGGAATATCGGGGGTTGAGCAACGAAGAACTTAAATACGCCCAGCGCTTCGTCCGCATTCCCAGTACCGAGGAATATCCGTCGCTTAACCTCGCCCAAGCAGTGACCGTATGTGCCTACGAACTTTATAACGAGGCGATCGAGCCAGAAACAACTCCGATTTTAACGTCTTCTCAAGCATCGATCGAGAGCTTGGAAGGGTATTATAAGCATTTGGAAGCATTATTGCTTAGAATTGGGTATCTCTATCCCCATACTGCATCTGCTCGCATGGAAAAAATTCGCCGATTGTACAACCGAGCCGAGCTATCCGCTCCCGAGGTGTCGATGCTCCGGGGAATGCTCCGGCAAGTCGAATGGGGATTATCCCAGATTCCAACCATTGATGATACTCTAAACGAGACTGGAGAATCTTGAGGGCGGCCCAGGGACGATCGATCTTTCTCTCGAAGTGCCCCAACTCCTGACTTGCCAATGGGTCGCTAGCGACAGACGACCCGATCGATAGACCACATCATCCCTGCCTGCCAAATATGTTAAAGTCTGGCAATCCACGACTTTGGTCCCGTTTGCGTTCCTCGATCGAGCCGAAAGATTTTTCAGAAGGTCGATCCGAACTTTCTCAACCCCGACCGCCAGCTCGACCATCTTCTCTCAAGCCCTCCCGAGTCACTCCACTGCCGTCGATTCGCGATTTGACCCCCTCTCAGGGAACTTCGCCGATTTTTCGAGCCAGCCGCGATCGCTTCGATGGAATCCCTTCGCCCGATCGAACGTCGATCTCCTCGATCGATTCCTCGAGTGCGAGCGGGTTGTCTCGATTTGGCGATCCTCGGTTCCGTCAGGGCAAGCGACCCAAAGCCAAGAGCCAACCGATCGACATTCAACGATCGACTCCTTCGCCAGACGTACCCGTTTCTAAGCCGATCGAGTTCGAGCCGCGTCTCGATCGCCCCACTCGCACTCAGCAAAATGGCACTCGTTCGCGTTCCACCCGATTGGATAGTAGAGCGTCGAATTCGAGACCGCTACCGCCTCTGACATCCAAACCCGATCGAGCCGATCGCCACAAGTCAAAACCGACGAAAACGGCTAAAGCCAAACCGCCTTCTAAACCGAAATCTCCAATCTTCCCTCTGGTCTATCTCACCCGCTTGCTAATTTGGGGCGTGGGGATGAGTGCGATTTCGGGAACGGTACTGGCCCTGTGGAATCCGGCCGGTCAGTCTCCAACGACGATCGAGCGATCGCAATCCTCCAACGCCAGCAACGCGCGACCCTCCCTCGATTTACCCCTCGCCCAAGAAATCGGTTCCTTAAAAGCCTCGATCGAAACCGTGACGGCCGCCCACCCTCAGTTGACACCGGGCGTATTTTTGGTGGACGTGGACACGGGAGACTATCTCAACCTCAACGGCGATCGGGCTTTTGCCGCCGCCAGCACGATTAAAGTGCCGATTCTGGTGGCATTTTTCCAAGCCGTTGATGCCGGACGCATTACCCTCGACGAAACCCTCACCCTCCAGTCGAAACATATCGCCGGGGGATCGGGGGCGATGCAAGACGATCCCATCGGCACGACCTACACGGCCCTGGAAGTGGCAACGGCAACGATCGTCTCTAGCGATAATACAGCGACCAACATCCTCATCGATCGCCTCGGCGGGATCGAACCGCTGAATCTGATGTTCCAAAATTGGGGATTGGCGGATACATCGCTGCGAAACCTGCTACCGGATTTGGAGGGAACCAATCAGACCACCCCGCGCGATTTAACTCGGTTGATGTCATCGATCGAACGGGGAGAACTGATTTCTCGACGCAGCCGCGATCGCCTTTTGGATATCATGCAAGCCACCCAAAACGATAGCCTTCTCCCGCAAGGTTTGGGTGCGGGTGCGTCGATCGCCCACAAAACCGGAACCCTCAAATCGGTACTCGCAGATATGGGAATTGTGGATTTACCCAGTGGCAAGCGCTACATCGTCGTGGCGATCGTCAAGCGCGAGGAGAGTGACGAACAAGCGGCCGAAGTGATTCGCCAAATTTCGAGTACGACATACGAGCACTTTACCAATCCCGAGGTTGCCCAACAAACCGAAATCGCATCCCCGACGGTGGACGAATTTCGGGCGGGTTCTGCTCAGCCGGCTTGGAAACAGAACGATCGCTCGAATTAGTCACTTAACTTAAGAAACGAGATGTCAGATGTCGTGATATCCTGCACGATATCCGATCTGGGGTTTCAATTTGATGAACGAGCCAAATACGAACAAAGAGCGGGCTTATTGGCGGGCGAATGTTGCTCTAATTCGCAACTTATTAATTGTTTGGGCTGTTGTGTCTCTGGGTTTGAGCATTCTATTCGTTCGCCCGCTTAATGGGGTGAATTTCGGACAAGTCCCATTGGGCTTTTGGATCGCCCAACAAGGGGCGATTTTTGTTTTTGTCATCTTAATTTTTATCTATGCGTTTCAAATGGACGGCATCGATCGCAAATATAAATAAAATGTAAGCACTCAGTCCTCAGCTTATTTCGAGTTGAAAAAGCTAAAATTTTAACGAACTGGCTAATCGAAATAATGAATTTTATTCGTCGAGAAAACCCAGATTTAACGAATTCTCGCGGCATTTTCGTTCAAAGCTAATAGCCGATCGCGCTCGTGCTGAATGCTTACATAAAATCACCCCCATTGGGCGATCGACTTTTGAAAAAAACGTTTAAAACTTGAAGTTTGCAACTTCAAATATGGGAGTTGAATCTTTAATTCTCTCCCTCGGATTCATTACTCATCATTTATCATTTCCCTTGATGTCTGTAGAAGCGTGGACGACAATTCTCGTCATTATCTCCTTTATTCTCTATCTCTATATCGGCTGGCGATCGCGAGTTAAAGACTCTCAGGGCTTTTTCGTGGCCGATCGCGGCGTTCCCGCCATTGCCAATGGGGCGGCAACCGCTGCCGATTGGATGTCTGCCGCCTCCTTTATCTCCATGGCGGGGCTGATTTCGTTTATGGGGTACGACGGTTCGATCTACTTGCTGGGGTGGACGGGAGGTTACGTATTGCTGGCGCTGTTACTCGCCCCGTACCTGCGCAAATTCGGCAAATATACCGTCCCGGATTTCGTCGGCGATCGCTACTATTCCAACGTCGCCCGGTTGGTGGCGGTAGTAGCGGCGATTTTCGTCTCCCTCACCTACGTTGCCGGACAAATGCGCGGGGTGGGCATCGTCTTCAGCCGCTTCCTCCAGGTGGATGTGAGTACTGGCGTGGTCATCGGCATGGCGATCGTCGGCTTTTTTGCCGTGTTGGGGGGCATGAAGGGGATTACCTGGACGCAAGTCGCCCAGTACGGGGTGTTGATTGTCGCGTATCTAATTCCGGCGATCGCCATCTCGATGCTACTCACCGACAACCCCTTCCCCCAACTCGCCTTTAGCTTCAGCGATATCGTCACCAAACTCGATGGGGTACAAGTTGAGTTGGGATTTGCCGAATATACCCAACCCTTTGCCAATAAGTCGATGTTGGACGTGCTGTTTATCACCATTGCCCTGATGGTGGGAACCGCCGGACTACCCCACGTCATCGTCCGGTTTTACACCGTTCCCAGTCCCAGAGATGCCCGATTTTCGGCAGGTTGGGCGCTGTTGTTCATCGCTATCCTTTATACCACCGCCCCGGCCGTGGCTGCTTTTGCCCGCTACAACCTGATCGATAGCCTGCACGATCGCCCCGTTGAAGAAGTACGGCAACTCGATTGGGCCAACAAGTGGGAAAATACCGGACTGCTGGGCTTTGAAGATAAAAACGGCGACGGACGCTATCAGCTGACCCCCGACGAGACCACCAACGAGATCGAAATCGATCGCGATATTATGGTGCTTTCCACCCCCGAAGTCGCCCAACTCGCCCCTTGGGTGATTGCGTTGGTCGCTGCTGGAGGACTGGCGGCCGCCCTTTCGACGGCTTCGGGTTTGCTACTGGTGATTTCTAGCGCGATCGCCCACGATGTCTACTACCGCCTCATCGATCCGGGGGCTTCAGAGTCCCGACGGGTGATGGTGGGACGGGTGATGGTGGGGTTTGCCCTGGCGATCGCCGGGTATTTCGGCATCAATCCCCCCGGCTTTGTCGCCCAGGTGGTGGCGTTTGCCTTCGGACTTGCCGCTGCTAGCTTTTTCCCGGCGATTATTCTGGGCATTTTCGATACCCGCACCAATAAAGAAGGGGCGATTTCGGGGATGGTCGCGGGCTTGGCCTTCACAACAATTTACATTATTGGAGTGAAGTTTCAGGGAATGGAACCCTGGCTGTGGGGGATTTCTGCCGAGGGCATCGGCACCGTGGGAATGGTCTTAAACTTCGCCATCACCTGGGTTGTTTCTCGCTTAACTCCACCGCCACCGGAAACGATTCGGCAGATGGTGGAAGATTTGCGATTGCCCGGTGATGGGCCACCCGCTCTAGCGGATGTGGGAGAAGAGGAGTTAGACTAAAAGGCTCAACACCCCTTGGGGCTGAGTCGAATCGCCCCATCCGTTCTGGTTAATCCCAGGTCGAGCCTTTGACCCTCTCAATCTTGTCGATGTTATTCGTTCGATAGCCATGCCTCCACAGCTTATCCTGACCCTCGCCTCCTTGATTTTGGCCTGGATCGTATTTACCTGGCTGCTTAAGATTGTCAAAACCACCTTTAGTACGGCAATCTTCGTTGCGGCGATCGTCTTGTTAATGCAACTCTTTTTTGGAATCGGTCCCGATGCGATCCTCGAGGCGATTCTCAATTTACCTCAGACCCTTCAGCAAACATTTAGTGGTGGCGCTACCTAGCGATCGAGTGCCTTCTCGACTCTATTTCTGTCCTCGATCGTTCGCTAAACGCAATCGGGTTCTCTATTTTCGAGACCGAAACCTTGTATCAGATTAGTGGAGTCGAATCTTTTTTTGTATTAATTCTTTACATTTAAAAGCCCAATAAATGCCTGTCGATTCCGGTTTTCAAACAAGGCCGGATCGGGGACGGGATTTTGATAAAATGCTTTTTGGTGCGATCTGAGTTGCGAAACGTTCTCACGCCCGATCGCTAACTCAGTTCTAAATTGCTCCAGCCAATTTTTTTTTACAGCATCGAAAGATCCTATGAGATATCGTTCGTTAATAGCTGCACTTATCGCATTATGTTTCGGGTTTTTGGCCGCTTGCAGCCAAGTTCCCGATGTTAAGCTCAGCGACCAACCTTTTACCTACGACCAAATTAAAGATTCGGGCTTCGCCAACTTTTGCCCGCAATTGCGAGATAACGCTCGCGGGTCGATTCCCATCGATAAAAGTCAGTCTTATTCCTTAGTAGAAATTTGCGTTCAGCCCACCAGCTTTTTCGTCAAAGAAGAAGCCAGAAGCAAGCGGGCAGAAGCTGAATTTATCGCGGCCAAACCCCTGACTCGGTACACCACCAGTCTCAACCAAGTCTCCGGCGATATCGTCTTTAACGACGACGGAAGCTTGACCTTTGTCGAAAAAGCCGGAATGGATTTCCAACCGATTACCGTTCAGCTTCCCGGTGGCGAGCAAGTTCCCTTCTTCTTCACCATGAAGAATCTGATCGCCCAGACCGAACCGGATTTGGAAGTCATCAATACTTCGACGGACTTTGAAGGAGACTACAACGTTCCCTCCTACCGAGGCGCGAGTTTCCTCGACCCCAAAGGTCGCGGTGAAGCTTCCGGATACGACAATGCCGTAGCTCTTCCCGCCCAAGCCGACGAGGAAGATTACATTCGCTCTAACGTCAAACGAACCACCGTACGCCAGGGACACATGACCCTGCAAGTGGCGCAAATTAACAGCGAAACCGGTGAAATTGCTGGAGTCTTCGAGAGCGATCAACCGTCCGATACGGATTTGGGAGCGCAAGATCCCCTAGAGGTGAAAGTTAGAGGTATCTTTTACGCTCAACTGCAACCCTCTGCTTAAGGTTTGCTAGAGGCGCTTCGGAGTCACGCGAACGTGGTTTCCAAAGCTCTCTCTGGTCAAGGAGCGTCTAATTTTTCTCGACGAACCGAGCGAAAAATCTAAAGTGGGGGCAAGAGTTTGCTCCAATATCTCCCCTCACGCGGAAACTTTTCACTCAGGGCGATCTTTCGAGAACGATCGGGTGAAAACTCGATCCGAAATCCCAGAGGAACTGATGGCTTGGGCTTTAGTTTCTCTGGGATTGAGTTTTTGGTCGGTGGGTTGGCAACAACCTGACCTTTTCTCCTATTTTGTATAGCCTCTGAGTGCCAGATACTTTACAATCCATGAAAGATAGGCAATCGCTCTGGGGACGATCGAATCGAGCGTGCTTTTAGATGGAAGTTTGGAACCGCGCTTTTTGAGTACCCATAACCCCGTCAAAAAGTCAAATATATTTGAGCGAACTTAGTTTCCCGGATTGTTGTGGAGGAGTTTTGATGAGAATCGATCGAATCGGAGCCACGAACGTAACGTTTAATCTAACGTTGATTTGGCGATCTCTTTCGGTTATCTTACTCCTATTTCTCCTCAATGCTTGTAGTCTGACCGATCGCCCGCCCGATCGAACTGTGGTCCGCCAAGCCATTTCCGTGCAAATCGACCGCGTCCAACAAGACCTGGTTCAAAAATTAAAGCTCGAAAAAGTTCCCACTTGGAAAATTGAGAAAATCTCCATTTGGGAACAACAACCCGTTGAAATTCAATACGTACCTGGCTTTGCCGTTCGCGGAGCCTACGATCTTACCCTCAAACTTCCCAGCCAGACCGTCGCGCGAAAAAATAATCCGTTTGAGGTTTACCTTCAATCTCAAGCAGACTCGAAGCACTGGCGAATCGCACGTCCGCATCCAAACCCAACCAACAGCGGCGTTGAGTGGGAAATCGACCCGATCGAATTGTAAAACTGGAAGTCGAACCAGAGGGGCGAACCCCAGAAGCATTTAATGTCTGCGTTAATTTCGCTGAATGTGGGGGCAGTGGTAGATCGAATTAATCGTCGCCAGATAAGCCTCGCTTGCCGCCCGGAGAATGCTCGAATTCATCGCGCTAGCTTGAAACGGAATACCGCCGCACCAGACGTGAACGATCGCTTCAACTGGGGCATCTGCTCGATAGAGAAGTGCGTTCGGGCAAAAAATTCGGTAGATCTCTCGTTGGGGAAGCTCAATGGTGCGATCGATACAGCGATCGATCGCCCTCTGCAAAGCCGCTAAGGGACTCATCCCGCAGCCAGTCGCTTCGATCGGATTCCCCCGCACGTCACGAATTGTCACCCATGCGGTGGTTTCGTCATTCTCGTCTCCGCCGCGAATCTGAATTGTGTCAATGGCAAAATAGGGTCGGCGATCGGCTGGTGGAGAATGGCAGTGATAAAGATACTTTAAAAGAGAAGAGGGGGAAAAAATTCCCATCTCCAGAATGTGAGGAACGCGCGCTTCGATATCCTCAGACTCGAGCTGCAAGGGAAAATAGCCCGATTGCTGAACGGATTTGCCGTCGGATTCGGTGCGGGTGAAGTGATGGGGTTCCCAAGTGACGATCGCCTCTAAATTGCGATCGATCGCGCAGGATAAACGCAAAGCATCGGCAAAGTTGAGCAGGCGATACCGATCGACTTCTTCAAGCAAAGACGGCGTGACTTCGCAAATTCGGACGGTCGATCGGAAATCAAAATACATCTCCTGCAATCCGCGATCGAGTCTAGAGCTAAAAAGCTCCCCGAAAAGAAACGCCCAATAGTAGTCTGGCTTTGTCATGTACCATTGAATCGGCCAAGAGAGCAACCGCTCGAGCATCGCTCTGTAAAATCCAGAGTCGAGGTCTTCTCCAGACAGAACGTTATGAAAAACATTTGGCGTGACTAAAGCCCTTTGGCACATAACCTTTAACCCCGATCGATCGACACGTGACTGAAAACCGGACTATTCTCTACCTAGTCTGTATTGGGAGGACTTTGCTGGTCGAGTTTGGCTTCGATCGCATCAATTTTCTGACAAATTTTTGCCATCTCAACTTGTAAGGAGGCATTCGCTTCGGGAACCAACGCACTTGGGGGTAACACCACCACCGGAGAGGGAACCGCCGCATTCGTCTGAGTCTGTTGTTGCTGTTGCAAGCTTTTGACTTCTTCTTCTAAGGTTGCCATCCGTTTGTCTAGCGGATTCTGAAGTCCCTGTCCGATAAACCTGACGACCAATTCCGTGGCCGATACGCCATCTCGGTCGGCTTTTTCCCGCAGGGCCTCCATTAGCTCTTCGGGCAGCCGAAAGCTATACATTTTCTTACTCATTCGCGCTCACTGCCTGACAGGTGAATTACACTAGTACACCAAGTTAGCGAATTTGGAGTCTAATGTAAATACACTTTACCGATCTTCTCGAGGATTTTGCATTGCGGTTATTTGATAACGCCATCGAAAATCAAAAGGTGACTTGAAGGCAAACACTAATCAGAATAGGACGTTTAGTCGTTTTTAAGACTCCATTTCCTCCGAGGGACGATCGCCGAATCGATCCCGCTCTCCTTTATTTTTAAAGTAAATACAATTTGTAAATACGTTCTGTATATTTAATTACTTGCAAAATCAAAAACATCCTTTATTGTGTATATCATACGTAAATACAAAAGAGCGTTTTTACCTCCGTACTGGCGCTTTAAAGCTCGATTTCTTGCCTAAACCTGTTGAGATATTGTCATTTTACGGCAATTATTCTTCAACCTGTAACGTATGACGCTGTATTTCACGTAAGAGTAGAGATGAATGTAAAGATGGAGTTAAAAATATGTTAGATCGACAGATGAACGTGCTGCAAATAGCTGCGGGTCGTATGGATGTAGGACAGCTCCGAGACTTGTACGCTCGGGGAGAACGAGACTTTCGCGGTGCGAACCTCCAGGGGGCAAACCTCAGCGGTCTGCTCTTAGATGAGGTGGATTTGAGCGGTGCGAACCTCCAAGATGCCAACCTGAGTCGGACGAGTCTCTACCGTGCCGACTTGAGCCATGTCGATCTAGGCGGTGCCAATCTGCGGGATGCGAATCTCGAACATGCGAACTTGTCGGCAGCTTCCTTGCACCGCTCGCACCTCGATCGCGCGAATCTGTGTCATGCCAACTTGATGGGAGCCGATTTACGAGCGGCAACCTTGAGAAACGCACAGATTATTGGTGCAAATTTAGGAGATGCCGCCAATTTGTGGGGTGCGGTGCTGCCTGATGGTACGACCTATACTGCTTCTGCCTGAGTTGGGAAAGATCGGCAGAAAAGGGAGAAGAGAACTCGCGGGTATCTGACATCTCCCCATTTCCTCGTTCCGATCGAAACCGCTAACTCGAAACCGCTGACTGGCGACAGATAAAAATCGACCTAGACAAAGCTAAACGTACTCGCATCACTCAGATTTAAATCCGTCACCCCAATGGCAACTCCGATAACATCCCCAGCCAGTAAAATTTGGGTATTGCCATCGACTTCTTGCAATTGATAGTCCGTTGCCATTCCATGTAAGACGATCGTATCCACAGCAGGAGTAACATCGAGAATCCGGGCGAAATCCACCGCACCGCCGCCATTATAGTAGGCTTGAGTGCCATCGCCGAGGATGAAGGTATCCGCGTCATCTCGTCCGACGAGGGTGTCTTCTTCGCCCACCCCAGCAGCGATCGGATCGGTACCGTTGAGGGTATCGTCTCCTTCTTCTCCGGTGAGGCGATCGTTTCCACTATTCCCGTTGAGGATGTCGTTTCCTTCCCCACCTCGCATGATATCGCGACCGTCGCCACCGGATAGGGTATCTTCCCCGAGTCCACCGCGCAGGGTATCATCTCCCGAACCGCCATCGAGCGCGTCCCGATCGCCCCCGCCTAAGAGCCGATCGTTATCCGGTCCGCCGCTGAGTTGGTCATCTCCCCGACCCCCTCGCAGAAGATCGCTGCCATCCTCGCCGATCAGGGTGTCGTTTTCTGTATTGCCATAAAGGGTATCTTCTCCGGTTCCCCCTGCCAACACGTCATTTTCATTGGAACCGATCAGTTCGTCGTTCCCCCCTCCCCCGCGCAGTTCGTCGTTGCCAAACCCGCCTTTGAGGGTGTCGTTTCCAGCCCGACCGTCTAGGACATCGCTGCCGAAGTTGCCCCGAAGTTCGTCGTTGCCAGCCCCACCATCGATCGAATCGTTCCCAGCCCGACCGAAAATCGAGTCGTCGCCCGAACCGCCTACTAAAAAGTCATCTCCAGCGGTTCCGTCCGGTACGGCACTCAACCGATTGCCAAAGTCGATATTGTCGATGGTTTCTCCCGCGTCGAGGGTAACGGTTTGAATGCCCGAATCGGTCTGGGTTCCATGGACATTTAACTGCCAGGAATTCCACAAACCGACATCGCCAGCGGAGCGATCGGCCACCGTCAGCGTCCAGTCCCCGACGGACGACTCGCCCCAATGACGGGCGGAAGTAAACGTCCAATTGCTGTAATCGTCGTACCAGTCCGTGCGAGTTTCGGCCAAAATCGATTCGGTCCCATCTGGGGAGATCAGAACGATTTCCAAATCCCCGCGATAGTCATGATCGGCATCGAAGACAATTTCCACCCACTCGATTTCAATATCCTCGCCGATGGAAATTGTGGAAGTCGTTCCCGTCGGATTGTTGTCGGGAATCGTTCGATCGACAATTATTTCTCCCGAGGTAGCCGAAACTTCCGGGGCGACGGTTTCCCAGGTTGCCGCCGCCTCCACGGCCGCGAGTGCATCCACCGCCCCGAACCCGTATTTGTGATTGACCAGGTGTCCCGCGCCGTTGGTCGTCCAGTCGGTATCGGTGGGATCGTTGCGTTCGGCAGTTTCCACCAGAACGTGCTGTACGTCGCGCCACGTTAGCTTGGGATTGACCTCGAGCATCAGGGCGATAACTCCAGAAACCAGGGGAGCCGATGCAGAAGTCCCGGTAAAGCGATCGGTATAATCGCTACTATCTCGACCGTCCGCTCCTACCAAATCCGTGGTGGTCAGCCTCGTGCTACTGTCGCCGCCATAGGCTGTCACGAGGATGGGCGCGCCCGGTTCGCTGTAAAAGCCTTGCTTGCCATTGTGGTCGATGCCACTCACTGCAATGGTATAGCGGGAATTGGCATAGCCGTCGTAGTTGACGTTATCGTCGTTTTGCAAACCGTTGCCGGCCGACCAGACGTAAATGCTGCCGAGACCGCCGCGACCGTTGGTCGTCCCCTCTTCTAAAGCCGCCAGAGTCAAAGGTCCCGGACCTTCCAAATTCCTACCGTTATCTGTCGGACCCCAACTGTTGTTGTAGATATCGATTTCTTGATTTTGATAGGTGAGAGCGTTGGCTTCATCGAGATCGGTATTGGGCGCGGCAACCAATCGCAGACCCGCCAATTCGGCACCGGGAGCCGCACCAGCGATTCCGATGCCGTTATTGGCGCTCCCGGCGGCTACTCCGGCGACTGCGGTGCCGTGATAGCGATTTGTGGGAGTGGGATCGGCATCGTCGTCGTTGAAGTCGTAACTCAAGTCGGCGCGGTATCGATCGGTTAAGTCGGGGTGCTCGTGCTGCAACCCATCATCGACGATCGCGATCGTCACGCCCGTTCCCAGGGCTAAATCCCAAGCCAGTTCGATGTTGGCATCAGCTCCAGGAGTTCCTCCCGTTTGCCCGGTATTCACCAAATGCCATTGATCGGCGAACAGGGGATCGTTGGGGACGAGGCGGGTTTGATGCTGTCGTTCGACCATTGGGTATAAAAACTCGACTCCATCGGCAGCAGCTCGAATGCTATCGGTATCTGTATCGGTAGAAAACTCGAGGATGAAAGTGTTGGGCAAATGGGGGGCTGCTCCCAAGTTCTGCGCGCCCAAACTACCAGCGACGGCATCGATCGAAACCCCCGCTTCTAAACCGACGACCCACCGATCGGTTGGGGAGGCTTCGGGCTTGGGAGCGGCTGCCCGTTCGATCGCCCCTGCCATCGATGCATTCTGCGGTTCGGGTTCTTCAGTGGAAGTGCTGCGAACGGCGCGTGTCTGTGTGGGTGGATAGGTTCGTTCCCAACCATCCCCTCGGAGAATGTTGACATGGTAGCGACCGGGGGCGAGATTGCTGAAGCGGTAATCCCCGTTTGTCTCTGTTGTGGTTGCGGTTTCTCCACTGTCGAGCTGACCGTTGCGGTTGTCGTCGAGAAACACCGTCCAACCTGAGAGTCCAGGTTCGCCAGTATTCTGGCTGCCATCCCCATTGAGATCTTCCCAAAGGCTACCTTGGATTTCGCCCGCGATCGCCAGAGGGTCGAGTCCCAGGTCATCTCCTTCGGCAGTTGGGGTGGCGGCAAGTGCATTCCCTGTATTCATGGTCGTCATCGAGTCCATCATAGGTTGTCAAGGCTTCTGTTTTAGAAACCAGACACCAGCATTTTTAGACATTTCCCATCCCATCGGTCTGACCAAACGATGTTAGCAGACCCCTCATCGCCCAAATTGTAACGGTTTTTGTCCGATTTGAAATCCCAATTTGCCAAATTCTTTAGATTAGATGCGATCGAAATTAACATCCAGCAATCGTTAACTCGATTGCCAAACACAAAGTCAATTTAAAAGATCGAGATGGCGATCGATGTGTCAGTCACGATTAGCGAAACCTAAGATTGAAGATCGATACTCAATTTTCCCACACGCAAAGCATCTTTAATCACTCCAGTTTGCACGCATCAATGTTTAAATTTTTGCATCAAAGGTGCGATCGAACACTCCTGTCGAATTTCGATTGACGCACTTGTCGATCCGACAATTGACCTAAAATTATTGTAAACGATCGAGCGATCGCGCGCGCACTTCTGCTTCTATATTTTTCCCAGGCAAAGCGATCGCCACCCGACATTTATCGAAGCGGCGATCGCGTTTTGAACCGATAATATTTAGATCCAATCTAAATATTAAACAAAGCTAAAGGTACTTGTATCGGTTAAATCTAAATCGGTCACTCCGATTACGACTCCGATGGTTTCGCTTCCCAGGCGAATTTGGGTATGGTTGTTCGCTTCGCGCAGTTGATAGTCTGCTGCCGTACCGTGGAGGACGATCGCATCTTCTCCTACGGTAAAGTCGAGAATCTGACCCCGATCTGTCCAACCTTGCGCGCTATAGTAGGCAGTCGTCGCATCCCCGAGAACGAACGTATCGGCCCCGCTTTGTCCAATGAGAACATCGAGTTCTCCCGCTCCAGCAGCGATCGCATCGGTTCCAATTAACGTATCGTCACCGTCACCGCCGATCAGGCGATCGTTTCCGGCATTTCCCGTAAGCAAATCGTTCTCGTTGCCACCATTGAGAAAATCATTGCCATTATTGCCATTAAGCGTGTCATTCCCGGCGCTCCCCAAGAGTCGATCGTCTCCAGCTTCTCCGTTAAGTTCGTCGTTACCGCTGCCACTATTGAGTAGATCGTTGTCATCGCCACCATTAAGCGTATCGTTATGGTTACCACCCATAAGAGTATCTTTTCCACTGTCACCATTAAGTAGGTCGTCGCCAGCATTGCCAATCAGGCGATCGTTATCCGAACCGCCATTGAGCGCGTCAGCACCGCCACCGCCAATTAAGCGATCGGCTCCAGCATCGCCCCAAAGGGTGTCGTTACCCTTAGAACCGTTAAGCGTATCGCCGTCGTCGCCACCGTGTAGCAAGTCGTTATGCTTTCCACCGTTAAGGAGATCGCTTCCCCTGTCGCCATACAGCGTATCGTCTTGGTCTCCACCGTAGAGACTATCATTTTGGTCTCCACCGTTGAGTAAGTCGTCTCCCCAACCACTCAGCAATTTGTCCGCACCAGCATTACCGTTCAGCGTGTCGTTTCCGTTATTCCCCCAAAGGGTATCGTTTCCACCTTCACCGCTAACCACGTCGTTTCCAGCGAGGGCTTTAATCGTGTCGTCGCCGGAGGTTCCCACCAAAGTATCGTCTCTTGGAGTCGGTTCTGCCACGGATTCGGTTTGCTGGCTGCCGAAGTTGACACCGACGACGGTCTCATCTGCTGCCACGGTGACGGTTTGACCCAGCGCGCCCGGTGCGTTGGCGCGCAACATCCAGTTGTTTCCAAAGGCAAACGCCGAGAAGTTATCGGGGTCGAAGGTTCCGGCTGAGGCGAGTGCCGTCCAGGACTTCCCAGCAGGTGAGGTGAAATCTTGAGGAACGTAAGTCCCAGTACTGCCGTTGCCTTCGTAGAGTGCGGCGACGAAGAAGGTTCCGCTGACAGTGGTTTCGGGAATGGCGATGTTGGCAAACCCATCGGTTCCCGTCAGGTTCGCCGAGACTTCGAGTAACTTTTCGTTGCTATCGGGTCGGTTGTCGTTATCGAGGTCTTGGTACAGATAGACCGCTTTCGGATTGCCGAAGGGCGAGAGTTCGACGGAAATGGAATTGATGGTTTCAAAACCCGCCTGCGCCTCGAAGGCATTAAACGCCATCAAATCGCCGGAATTGTAACCGGTAAAGTTTTCGTTCGCCCCATCGTCAAGCTGGTAAAACTCCGAGCCGGTAGGGTTGGCGGGGTCGGGAGCCGTTTGTTCCCATCCCGCTGGCAAAACTTCGGCAACGGTATAGGTTCCGGGGTCGAGGTTGTTGAAAACGTATTCCCCGTTGGCATCGGTGGTGGTAGATTGTTCTCCGGCATCGAGTTGGCGGTTGCCGTTGGCATCGAGAAACACCGTCCAACCCGAGAGACCCGATTCGTTGCTGTCCCAAATTCCGTCGCCATTGAGGTCTTCAAACTTGTTGCCGACGATTTTTCCTTTACCGGAATCCGGTGGGGGAGTGGCTGCGTCGATGTAGTCTACATTGACGTTTTGGTTGCTGATGGTAACGGTTTCCGTCTTCAGAGACGTACCGTCGCGCTCGAATTCCACCTCGTACTGTCCGGCATCCAAGAGGATTTGATATCCCCCGGCATCCATCGGCATCAGGGTTTGGCTGAAGCTAGTTCCGTTAATCCCGGTAACGTTAATTTCGATATCGTTGAGACCTTCCCCCGCATCGTAGAAGGTATCGCTATCCACATCGCGGAAGAGACTACCAAGCAACCAGCCTTTGTTGTTGATGGCGTTGCGATTGGCAAAGTGTTGGGTAATGAGTAACGGGCCGACGTTGGTGCTGGGGTCGTTTTCCGGGGTGATATCGATGCCGATTTCCCGGAAGTTACCGTTCATGATGCTGTCGCGGTGTCCGGCAGGGTCTTGAATACCGCCGGGACCGAATCCCCAGTCGATCGCAAATCCCGCGTGACCGTGGAAAACAGACTTAGAGTAGGCAAAAATATTTTCCGCGATCCGGTTCCACTGATAGCCGGTGTCGCTGAAGCGCTGACCCAGACTGGGTTCGTCGGGAAGATTGTGAGATTGGGTGTCGAACTCAATCATGAGCTGACTGTGGGTGTCGGCCGAGGTATGAAGTTGCTCGGACCAAGCCAGGGGAGCCGCAGCGCTCAGGCTGTTCCACTGGGTTTGCAGGAGGTCGAGATCGACGTTGAAAGAGTCGATCGCATTGTTGACATTCGCATCGGAGGAGTTAATTAAAAGGTCGAGTTCGTCAGCGGGATTCATCCGCATCCGGTTGACGACGAAAAGCATTTCTTGCTCGAGAGCTGTAGGTCCTGTCATTGTTGCTTGCTTGGGGTAATTTACTGGTTCGATGCATCCATTTGGCTGGTAAATTCAGATTGTCAGCATCTCGATCGCGCAGATTTAAACCGCTCGGCTAGACGCGCAGCGGTAAATCGATCGAATTTTTACCCAACTTTAAGTTATCGATCGGCTCGATTTTTTCAAGTTTGAAAAGCCGATCGAGTTCCAACCGATCCGAACCGAGTTATCGATTCGAGATTAACTTTAAATAGTACTCAAAAGATGAAGTTGGAAAACTTATAATTTTGTTGGAGATTTAAAGTGGGTAAAGCTGATAATCTGTACTGAAGATTTGATTTGCTTAAGAACTAGGAATACTCTCAATTTTAGATTGAATTGTCTGAATACATTAGAATTTTGCCAGGGGATACTAGACAAATAATCTTTTGGGTTTTGAGAGTTACTAGAAAAATATTACGCAATTTTTATTTGTCATACAATGTTACAAATACGGAAGTTATCAATATTAAAAAAAAG
This sequence comes from Cyanobacteriota bacterium, assembly GCA_034189805.1. Lineage (GTDB taxonomy): Bacteria > Cyanobacteriota > Cyanobacteriia > Cyanobacteriales > Geitlerinemataceae > Zarconia. The sequence goes on along the minus strand of JAXHUC010000083.1, from coordinate 7,488 downwards.
TATTTATTTTGACTTTATAAAGTTTGTGTGAACTTTTTTTTGTTTTCTCGACCCGATCGAAAATTTTCCTCAAGGCGATCGATAGTTCTACGTAAAGGGGGGATGAGAGATGAGAAAAACGGGGATGCGGGGACGCGGAAAGGGGAGGACAAGGAGAATTTTGAATTTTTCATTTTGCATTCATTTTCTCCCCGTTCCCCATTCCCCATTCCCTCAAATTACAGCGTCAAAGATTGCGGATCGGTTTCAATTAACGTCGCCAAATCCTTTAGAAACCCTGCCGCATCCGCACCGTAAATAATCCGGTGGTCGCTGGTAATATTTACCTGCATCTGCCGTCGTACCCCCAACATACCCCGATCGTCTGCCACCACTTGGGGTCGGGATGCGCCGATGGCGAGAATCGACCCCTGACCCGGCGGTAAAATCGCATCGAAGCGATCGACTCCGAACATGCCCAGGTTCGAGAGGGTAAACGTGCCGCTGTTGTACTCATCCGGCTGCAATTGCTTGGAACGGGCGCGACTCACCAAATCTTTCCACGTCCGCGAAAGGGAGTAGATATCCATTTGGTCTGCTTGCTGCAACACCGGAGTAATCAAGCCCCCATCGGGCATCGCCACGGCCACGGCAATATTGATACTCGCGGGGTAGTTGATGCCGTTTTCCACGTAGCTGGCATTCACCAACGGGTGCTTCTGGAGGGTGACCGCCACGGCTTTGGCCAAGATCGCCGTCATCGTCACGCCTTTGGGCTTGATTTGCTTGTAGAGTGCGTCCAGGCTGTCGGTGGTAATCGTATAGCCGACGCGGAACACCGGCACTTGCAAGCTGGCGTTCATATTCCGCACCACCGCCTGCTGGAAGGTATTCATCGAGGCGACTTGACCGGGCTGTACCGGGGCGGGAGGCGCGGGGGGTGCAGCGGGCGGACCGACGATCGTGGTGGTGGGGGTGGGAACGACGGCGACTGTGGGGGCTGGAGTTGCCGGGGCGGGCTGTCCGGCGGCAGAACTTACATCTTCGGCCACGATCCGACCGTAGGGGCCGCTGCCTTTGAGGGTACTCAGATCGACGTTGAGTTGTTTGGCCAGTTTGCGGGCGCGGGGCGAGACGATAACCCGATCGCTCTTGGGGGTTTGGGTTTGCCCGTTTTGGGAGGGTTCGGAGGCGGCAACCGGTTCTGGGGCTGGGGCTGGGGCGGCAGCGGCTGGGGTGGAGGCGGCAGCGGCTTGTTCTTTGGCGGTTTCGATTTCTGCTTCGGTTTCGGCCAGGAGGGCAATGGTTCCGCCGACGGGGGCCACGTCACCTTCTGCCACGACGATTGTTGCCAAATAGCCTTCGTAAAAGGACTCAACGTCCATATCAGCTTTATCCGATTCGACGACGACGACCGTTTCCCCTTTACCCACCTTGTCTCCGGGCGATTTCGTCCAAGAGGTAATTTTCCCCTCGGTCATGGTGGAACTCAGGGCTGGCATAAAGATTTCGCGGATCATAGGGTGACTTCTCGCCTAGACAACAAACAACGTAGCTGTGGAGCCAACGCCCGATTTTATCACGGCGCGCGGTCGTCGGATTGCAAGGTCGATCGCGCTTTGGGTCTGACCGAGAATGGGACTGCCGATGGAGTCGATCGTTGTTGCGATGGTGGCGATCGACGATCGGCGGTTAGTGTTCGGCGTTAGCAGTATTAATATACTCCGTTTTCAAGCCCTCGACGTACTGGGAAATATCGGGAAAAATCCGCGTCTTCGTCGCTTCTACGATCCAGACGCTGGGGTAGCCGTTGTCGAGGCGATACTTGCCGTGGCGTTCGAGATTTTTCAGGGCAGGGTGTTGGCTGGCTCCATATTGGCAATATCGAAGGTTCGTCCAGCCCAAATTTTCTAGCAGTTCGGTTAATACCGCTTGGGAATAGAGGAATTGATGTCCCCAACCGTGAAATGCGCGATTCATGGCAAAGGTTTGGGCGCGACGAATTTTCGGATTGGGTTCTTCGAGGTGCATGTGGGTGGAAAGAACCCATTCTAAGGCGGGGGTAGATAATCGCAGCACGACCCGATCGCTCGAACTGTGCCAAGCATGACGCAAGAAATTCACTGCCCCTTCCAAGGTTAAATGTTCGAGAAAATGTTCGCCATAAATATATTCAATTTCGGTAAACGGCCACGGTTGGGTCACATCCATGACGCGATCGATACCGGGGAAATGGCGAATATCGACGTTCCACCAATCGGGCAAGATATTTTTCGGGCCGCAGCCGATTTGGACTTTTTTGATGTTGCCTTTGAGGGGATGTTGCGAAGGATCGATTTGCTCGATTTTTTCGGGACTGGGAGTCGATTGCAGGCTAACTTTTCGAGACTTAAGGAAATCTCGCGCGCGATCGATAATTTGTTGCGACTTTTCCAGGTTTTTCCGAACTTCTTCTAATTCTTGCATTTTTTTGAGAGGATGTCGTTAGATGGCGATCGTTCGGGACAAGTATTGAAATCTGTTGTGATTAAATTAATGAAATTCTCTCGATAAAATTGCGTCCCAAATTAGCGATCGCCTTCTGTTGCACGAGTTCTCGCATATTCGTTTTCTCGTATAACTGGGTTACTTGCTTCCAAGCACGATTACGACGGTAGAAAACGGTAAAGTATTCGATCGTGCCGGGAGGATAGGCAAACAGATATCGCAGTACCAAATCCCAATCTTGCAACCGCAACAAACTTTCATCAAATCCACCGCAGGTTTCGTAAACGCGGCGATGGTGGCAAAAACTATTGAGATCGATGTAGTTGCGATCTATCAACTTATCGTAATCGAAGGGTTGACAATAGGTTCCTTTTAAGTTCCAATTTCCATCTTTGAATTCAGAATCGATCGCCCAAGTATAAGCACATTTAAATTCTGTTTGCGCCGTCAAGAAGTTAAGACAAGCTTGCAGGTGTCGGGGATGCCAAATATTATCGGAATCGAGGTACGCAATATATTCTCCGTGCGCTCGTTTCAACCCCGCATTTCGCGCGACGGAACCGTTGGCTTTGGGAAGTTGGAAATATTGAATTCTCGCATCTTCAAACTGAGAAACGACCATTTCCGTTCCATCGGTACTGCCATCATCGCAGATTAAAATTTCCCAATTTAGATAGGTTTGTTCGAGTACACTGTGAATCGCTTCGGGGATAATGTAGCGACGGTTAAATGTGGGCATAATAATCGAAACCAGCGGGGTTTGAGGCGCTGTGAGTTGGGCTTTCAATCCATCTTCCGATCGATCTAACTCTGTTAAAAAAGATTGCAATTCTCTCCCGCGATTGCTGAGTCGATCGACATTTTGATAGAATAATTGCAAGATGTTATTGTGGGGTGTATCTTGCCCTGTAACCTCCTCCCGCCCTCGATCGATAACGGATAACATTTCCTCAACTCGCCGATCGAACGTGTGATTCTTCAGTACTAGTTCTTTAGCTTGATGGGCTTTTTTCTGTCGTTGCGATGGATGTTCTAAATAATAGTCAACTTTCTGGCACAACTCCTCGACGGTCGAGTAGGTTTCGATCTCCTCCCCGAATACCTCCGTCAATCCTGCCACTTTATCGCTAATGACAAACGTTTCGCAGGCACTCGAATCGAATAAATAAATTAAAATTTCAAATAATAACTAATTATTTTATAGTTCTATTTAATATAACTAGAAAAAAGTTGAGCTATTGACGTTTTAGGTAAACAAAATACGGCATTCATCCAGGTGCTACTATACGAAAAATAACCACTATTTTGAGAGTCACAATTAGTGACATGGCGAGTTGTTTGAAACTATAGCTTAGTTTTTGAGTCCTAATTAATAAGACTGATACAGCACTTGCCAAGCTATCGTGTAAAATTCCCCGCGAACATAGCCATAGCACTTGCCCTGAGAGTTTTTCGTACAAATTTTGAGTAAAACTAAATCAAAAGGTTCTGCTCATCCGGGCAAAAGTCTGACCGATAACTGTCCAAGCTATCCGTACTCAGAAATTTAAATCGAGCTTTTATCTAACACTGATTGAAAACGATCGAGTGTTGGGTTAAGATGGCTCACTATCTACTAAAGCAATCGATTTTGGAGATCGACTGGCAGGGAAAGTTCCCTATTTTATCAAATAACATAACAAACCTAACTTAACTAGAAAAACGGAAATAAATCATGGAAGATAACGTAGATAACATGCCACCGGTCGCGACTGCCGATACGGCAACGACCACCGAGGCTACTGCCGTAGATGTGGACGTGCTCGCTAACGATACCGATGCCGATGATGACTCCCTCACCGTTACAGTGGGCACTGCTCCGACCAACGGAACGGCTGCGGTCAGTGATAGCGGTACTCCGACCGACCCGAGTGATGATGTCATTACCTATACCCCTGAGGCTGGATTCATCGGTGAGGATACCTTTACTTACCAAATCGATGATGGTACGGCAACTGATGAGGGCACCGTTATCGTTACGGTAACAGGTGACGGCACCGGCGGCGGCACCAGTGCACCGGTCGCGACTGACGATACGGCAACAACCACCGAAGATACTGCCGTAGATGTGGACGTGCTCGCTAACGATACCGATGCCGACGATGACCCCCTCACCGTTACGGTGAGCACCGCTCCGACCAACGGAACGGCTGCGGTCAGTGATAGCGGTACTCCGACCGACCCGAGTGATGATGTCATTACCTATACCCCCCAGGCTGGATTCAACGGTGAGGATACCTTTACTTACCAAATCGATGATGGCAATGGGGGAACTGATGAGGGCACCGTTACCGTTACGGTTGACACCAGTGGAGGTACTGGTGGAGTCGTCGCGACTAATGATACGGCGACGACCGCCGAGGATACTGCCGTAGATGTGGATGTGCTCGCTAACGATACCGATGCTGAAGATGACCCCCTCACCGTTACGGTTGGCACCGCTCCGACCAACGGAACGGCTGCGGTCAGTGATAGCGGTACTCCAACCGACCCGAGTGATGATGTCATTACCTATACCCCCCAGGCTGGATTCAACGGTGAGGATACCTTTACCTACCAAGTCGAGGATGGTAATGGGGGAACTGATGAGGCCACCGTTACCATTACGGTTGGTACTGGTGGCGGCACGGGCGGCACTGGCGGCACTGGCGGTGGTACGGGCGGTGGTACGGGCGGTGGTACGGGCGGTGGTACGGGTGGCGGCACCGGTGGCGGTACGGGCGGTGGTACGGGCGGCGGTACGGGTGGCGGCACCGGTGGCGGTACGGGTGGCGGTTCCACCCTGCAACTCGAATTCCCACCCTTCCCCACACCTCCGACTACAGACAATACCGTTCCGGGCGATGATGCTGCCAACGTCCTTGCAGGCGGCGACACCAACGATGCCATCGACGGTGGTGGAGGTGATGACGAAATTTCTGGGGGCGGCGGTGACGACAACCTCTTAGGGGGTCTCGATCGCGACGTGATGGATGGCGGCCTCGGAAACGATGTCATGGACGGCGGCGACGGTGGCGACCTGATGTTTGCTCGCGAAGGCGACGACGCGATGAACGGTGGCAACGCCGAAGACGTAATGGCCGCTGGCATCGGAAACGACATCATTGAAGGTGGCGAAGGCAACGACATTATGTTTGGAAATGCCGGAACCGACTTCGTTCAAGGCGGTCTGGGTAACGATTTGGTATACGGGGGTCAAGGTGGCGACATAATTGACGGTGGCGAAGGTGACGATGCCCTCGTCGGCGATCTCGGTAACGACAGCATAACCGGCGGTCTGGGCAACGACGCGATCTTCGGCAATGTGGGAACCGACATCCTCGATGGTGGCGAAGGCGACGATGTGCTCTTCGGTGGCCAAGGAGATGATACCCTCATCGGTGGCAACGGCAACGATGTACTCGCGGGCAATCTGGCTAACGATGTACTCACCGGTGGTGCCGGAGGCGATCGTTTCGACTTCCTCTCCACAGATGGCATTGACATCATCACCGACTTCGAGGATGGTGTAGACCTCATCGGCTTAGAAGCGAGCTTCACCTTCACCGACGTAACCATCACCCAAGTCGATGCAGATACTCAAATTCAAGCTGGTGGCGCATCCATCACCCTACAAGGTGTCGATTCGTCCTTGATTAGCGAAGCCGACATCGCCTTCATCGTGTAATCCGATCGAATTTTCTTTCACTCTTTATTATTTAGGGCTTGCTGAATAAGTCGGCTTTAGTCAAGCTAGGGGCTACACAGTTTGAATTTGCGTCGATTGGTCGGCGGCATTTCTCAATTCACCCAGGAATTCTCTCACGAAAGAATCACGAATTTGGATGTTTGAGGGCGATCTCCTAAGTTTTTTCGGGAGGAAAAAGGCTCAAATCCCTTGCCACAAGTAGTTCCATAGTTATTCAGCAAGCCCTATTTAGATCTGAATCGGGGTAGTTCTTACGGGGATTACCCCTTTTTTTTAGGAAAATCTACTCACAAGTGTAGGTTTTTTACAATCAGGCAATTGCCGGTTATGACGGAAACGAACGTTCTTGGGTTTTGCTCCCCCCGCTCAAGACAGCTCACTTTTACTGATGTCTGCACCTAACCAGGATTATTCACCCAACGCGCTTTTCCCGCTTGCAAGTCAACTTCAAAAAACAGCCTGTTTTTCGGGTAAATTGCTATCTTGCTGGTGAGGCAAGGCTGTGAGCGATTTTCGTCAAACCTCATGAATAATGCAGGCTAACGAGCGCGGTGGCTATAGACCTCTGGTAGAAATGAGATCGGGAAATCCCATTCGCCCTCCAACAGCTAGCCACAAAAAAAACCCTAAGCAGGCTGAGGGGAGGCATGAAAGGATTTGTCAATTGGCTGCTTCACCTTCGATGAGGTACGGCAAGAAATACCGCAATTAGAGGAGACTAACTTCGTTAGTGTCGATGTGGGCGAAAACCATCTCGAAGAAAGAAGCCCCCGAAACAAAGTCCACATCAGCTGGATTCACTGCTTCGGTATCCAGAGGCAGACCTTCGATTTGTTGCTCGAAGGCATCGAAGAGGTCGTCTGAACTGACGTAGCTATCAGAACTGGGATCGTGGGATAGTAGCGGATCGTTGGAAATCGTTTCAATGTGGTCGAATAAGGGATTTTCTGGGCTAAGTAGAAGGTTATTGACATTTGTATCGTGGAGCGCCTCCTTCAAGCCCTCAACAGTCACATCTGTAGAAAATCCCAAATGCTCGATCGATTTGCCTTTTTCGAGCAAGGTAATAGCTTGGGACATCCGTTCGACATCCTCGAGATCGCCTTCATAAATCGTGGCTCCGGGACTCAGGTAACCATCGGGAAGACCAGAGGGTTCGGGAGCCTCTGGAAGGATATAGCACTACGCAAATGCATTAGGACATATAATAAATCCAGAGTCGTTCCAAGTTCATGAGAAACAATGCCTGCACCTTATAGTGATGATTTTCGACAAAAAGCGATTGCAGCCGTCAA
>JAXHUC010000082.1:0-29646 GCA_034189805.1 Cyanobacteriota bacterium | reverse complement strand
GCTGACCCCAAGTCGATTGGCAGTTTCTCCAAAAATCGAAGAAACTGGAATTACACGGCAGTCTGCGATAAAACCCGTAGAAAACTGATGACAAACACGATCCCAGTCTCCCATTCTCAACTCGACGCACTCTGCGACTATCGTGCGAAATGGCATGAAATCGGTCTGCGGACGGAAACCATCGATCCCGAAAAAGCCCGCTCGACCATCGGCGTTCTCTACCGAACGTTAGGACTGACCCCGCCCAAAGTGGAGTTTTGTTGCGGATTGAGCGACTTCGAGCAGCGCCTCAAGCAGCTCAAACAGCCACCGGGTTTTCCCCATTCCGTGTTGCCAGAAAGCTTACGACCCCTGGCCACGAGCATCTTAGGATTGGTCGGTCTCTATTTCGATCGCCGACTCATCCAACCCCTGAAATTTCAGCTGCCTCAGTCCATTCTCAAAGACATCACTGATGCAAGAAGTGCCCGTCGGGATGCACAGACATTTGCAACCCTCGTCATCCAAGAATTTGCCGCCCGCAACTCGCAAACAACAACGTCGCGATTGCCCGGTCTGAATCTTTTACCCACCATCAACCGAGGGGAACGACTGTTCGATCGCAGCTTCGGTTCTCAGATGGAAGCACTCCACGACGGGGCTTGGATCGATTGGGCGATTTCCGAATGCGGACTCGGGAACAAAACCACCGAAGCCTGGTGGCTGTTTAAAATGCTCGCTCGCCACACGGGATTTATCTTTCCCACCCGCGAACTCTGTTTGGTATGCGATCGCCCCAAACGCCTGAACCTAGGAAGCGATCGCCCTGGCAAACCCGCCATCGACTACGCCGACGGTTTCCGCGTCTATGCTATCGGCGATCGACGACTCCCCCCCGAAATTGGGTCGATTCCCGTCGAAGCCTGGGACGCGCGCTGGTTGTTGCAAGCCAATCTCGATCGAGAAACCCGCCACTGCATCGCCCGCCATCTCCAGAACGAATCTCGCATCCTCGCTCAACTACAAGCCAAAGCCACAGCCCGACAGCGATACGATAACGAATACGTTCTCCTCGAATCTCCCTACAGCCAACAGCCGCTTCTGGTGTGCAAAGATCGCGATGGTCAACTTCTCTCGGCATGGCTGGTTCCCGAAGGCACGAAAACCATTCGCACGGCGGTCTCCTTAATTGCCTATCAATTCCAATCCGCTTGGCAAAAAAATGGAGAAATTCGCAGCTACTTCACCTGGCACAACCCCCATCAAAACAACGCTTTTTAGAATTGCCGCCCTCAATAGGGATAATGCATAGAGAGCGATTATCCCATTCGTGGCGAAAAGTGTTGCGAATTTTTAGTTAAAAGTCCTGATAGATATATTGGAACATCCGCTATCATGCGATCTAAAAACGGATTGCTTGACTTTGGCAAACTCATCGTGAAGTTTTGGCAAAGTCGGCGATCGCAGTTTCGATCTTTAGCTCGGTCATAGGTAAGCTATGAATGAATCTAAAAAGAAAACCCCCCACCTAGGAGATAGAGGAGGGGCTTCGGCAAGCAACTAGGACGGGCTGTGTCTCGAGAGGTTCGCCTCCGGGCACAGCCTATGTCATTTTTAGCCTAGCCTTCTCCTTCTCGAACGGCAATATTAAGGCACAAAAAGATGAGGGAATCGGGAAGAATCCAGGAATTGGGGAAGCTGGGGGGGGACGCGGTGACGCGGAGAGGGTGAGAAACGGGGGAAACGGGGGAAAGGGAGGAAAGGGAGGAAACGGGGGAACAATTCAGCTCCCCAAGCCTCCCATCCCCTATCAAACTACCCCTAAAAGACTCGCCAGCAGTGCTTTTTGCGCGTGCATTCGGTTTTCAGCTTGGTCCCAAACCCGCGACTGAGATCCTTCGATCGCGCCCTCGGTAATTTCTTCGCCGCGATGGGCCGGCAGGCAGTGCATGACGATCGCCTTCGGGTCGGCTTTTTCCAAGAGTGCCTCGTTGAGTTGATAGGGTTGAAACTGGGGAATGCGGTTATCGGCATCGTCTTCTTGCCCCATACTCGCCCACACATCGGTATAGAGGACGTGGGTTCCGGTCGCCGCACTCACCGGGTCCGTCGTCACGGTCACTTCGCTGCGTCCGCCAGCAAGTTGGGTGGCTTTCTCGACAATTTCTGCACTCGGCTCGAATCCTGACGGCACCGCAACTCGCACGTTGACCCCCATCATGGCACAACCGAGCAGCAAAGAATGAGCCACATTATTCCCATCTCCAACATAGGTGAGGGTGGCATCGGTCATCCCCGGAAAGTTTTCTTGAATCGTGAGTAAATCCGCCAGAGCCTGACAGGGATGGGCCAAATCGCTGAGGGCGTTAATCACGGGGATTTGAGCGTAGTTCGCAAAGGTTTCTAGGTCTTTTTGCTCGAACGTACGAATGGCGATCGCATCGAGATAGCGATCTAAGACCCGCGAAGTATCGGCTAAAGGTTCTCCCCGACTGACTTGAGTCACGTTAGGATTAAGATCGATGACTTGACCCCCCATCTGGTACATGGCGACGGAAAAACTCACCCTCGTCCGAGTTGAAGCCTTATAGAAGAGTAACCCTAAAACTTTAGAACAGCGGGGTTCGACCTCAGATGTCTTCATCTGAGCTGCTAAGTGTATCAAGTTGCGCAGCTCCTCAACACTCAGGTCTGCTAAACTCAATAAGTCCCTTCCTTTGAGTGTATTCATATTATTTCTAGTGTGGATCGCATCAACGGGGGAGTACTTATTTTTGACTCGCTTGTTCCGTAACACCCCAAGCGCTGAGATTGGTAAACTATACCACAAGATTCCCGTCTGGCCGGGTCAAACTTAAACTTGCCGAATCCTCTCCAACGGGAGTGGCCTTCTTGTCCGAGCTGCCTCTTTGTCTAGCAAAACTCGACTTCTATTCTCAACTCTACTCTTGCCTGCTGAGGGTTTTCTATTGGCTTGTCTCTGGAGTCGATTGCCGCAGCCGAAAACTTCGATTGCTTTTACCCCTTGCGAGTGCCTTCGATCCCTATGAATTCCTTTTTGAACTATCAGATCGTCGAAGAAATTTATCAAAGCCAAACTACTGCTGTTTATCGAGGTTACCGACAGCCCGATCGACTCCCCGTGGCAATTAAAACCTCCGTTTCGGAATATCCGGCGATTGCTGAAGTTGCAAAGCTCAAATACGAATATGAAGTTGTTTCTTCTCTTAAAAGTGAAGGTATCGTTCGATTTTACAGTCTAGAAACCGATCGTAATCGAGTCGCACTCATCGAAGAAGATTTTGGCGGTCGATCGCTAGATTTTTTCCTATCTTATCAGCCTTTAAAACTCCTCGATTGCTTGAAAATTATTTTTCGAGTGGCACGAACGTTACATGACGTTCATCAAAATAATATTATTCATAAAGATATCAAACCGCAAAATATTCTGTTTGCTCCCCAGACAGGTATCGTCAAACTCGCTGACTTTGGTATTGCCTCTCGACTGTCGCGAGAAAATGCAGTTTTGACCGATCCTTACATGTTTGAAGGAACGTTAGCTTACATGTCTCCCGAACAAACGGGACGCATGAATCGTTCCATCGACTATCGCACGGATTTTTATTCTTTGGGAGTCACATTCTACCAAATTCTGACGGGAAAATTACCGTTCGACTCCACCGATCCGATGGAGTTAATTCACTGTCATATTGCCAAAATTCCCACCTTACCTCACCAACTCGCACCTAATATTCCCCCGTTAGTGTCTAAAATTGTGATGAAATTGCTCTCGAAAACAGCAGAAGAGCGATATCAAAGTGCCTGGGGATTGAGTGCCGATCTACAACTTTGCATCGACACTCTCGATCGAGAAGGACGGATCGTTCCATTTACGATCGGGCGACAAGATCGAGCGAGTAAGTTGCAAATTCCCCAAAAGTTATATGGGCGAGAAGCAGAAGTCGGACGGGCGATCGCTGCCTTCGATCGAGTGAGTTCGGGAACGACGGAATTGGCGATCGTTTCTGGATATTCTGGAGTGGGAAAGTCGGCTTTAGTCAACGAAATTCACAAGCCGATCGTCGAGAAGCGCGGTTATTTTACCTTTGGTAAATTCGAGCAATTCAAGCGAAATATTCCTTATTCAGCTTGGGTTCAATGCTTATCCGAATCGATTCGCCAAATTCTCACGGAAAGTAAGCCCAAAATTGAAGTTTGGAAACGGAAAATCCTTTATGCCGTTGGGGACTGCGGACGTATTCTTATTGATGTCGTTCCTGAAATCGAACTGATTATTGGCGCGCAACCTTCTTTACCAACCTTGAGTGCCTCGGAATCTCAAACGTGCTTCAATCGAGTTTTTAAGAACTTCCTCCAAGTTTTTGCCGATCGCCAAAGTCCGTTAGTCATTTTTTTAGATGACGTGCAATGGGCGGATTCTGCGTCGCTCAAATTAATTGAGTCTTTAGTTAGCGCTCCTAGGATTCCTTATTTAATGCTCGTTCTTGCCTATCGAGATAATGAGGTCAATTCCAGTCATCCCTTGATGCTCGCTTTAGGCACTATTCAACATCTGGGAATTAAAATTAATGAAATTCACTTAAATAATTTACATCTCAAGCATCTCAAAAGTATGATTTCAGATACATTAAAATTGCCCAAGAGTCAAATTAAGACCTTGGCAGAAATTGTATTTGAAAAAACCCACGGCAATCCTTTTTTTGTCAATCAAGTTCTTGAATATCTAGATCGAAATCACAGTCTTTATTTCGATCTAGATATTGGAAGCTGGCAGTGGGATGAAGAGAAACTCCAACAAGTTAAAATTTCTGATAACGTCGTCGAACTCAATATTGAAAAATTAAAGAAGCTGTCCCTCGAAACGCAGAATATTTTGATGCTGGCTTCTTGTATTGGCAATCAATTCGATTTGAAGATGCTGTCGATCGTCAATCAACGGACGATGAGCGAAACGGCCGATGAGTTGTGGGAAGCACTCCAAGCCGGCACGATTTTACCGTTAAATAATAACTATAAAATGTTGATGGTTCTCGACCCCGAAGAAGAACCGTTAGAATCAAGTTTATTTTCTATTTCCTATAAATTTTTTCACGATCGGGTTCAACAAGCTGCGTCTTCTCTGATCTCTCCAGAAATTCAACAAGATATCCGGCTCAAGATCGGTCGATTGCTCCTGTCGAAAACGCCACCAGACAACTTAGAAGAAAAAATTTTTGAAATCGTCAATCAACTCAACGCGACCGCCGGATTGCATACCACCGCCGAAGAAAAACTCGAACTCGCCCGGCTTAATGCGATCGCCGCTCGAAAAGCCAAAGCGGCCGCCGCCTACGAACCCGCTCTCAACTACCTCAACGTCGGGCTGTCCGCGTTACCCGAAAAGAGTTGGCAAACCCACTACGACTTAACCTTCGAGCTATATCTCAACGCGATTGAAGTTAAGTTTTTGAACGGGAACTTCGAGGAAGCCGATGCTCGATCGAACGTCGCCTTAAAAAAAGCCCGAACGGCTCTCGATCGCGCCAAAATTTACGAACTCAAAGTGACCTTTTACGGCGTTCGCCAGCAAATGTGCCAAGCGATCGAAATGGGCTTACAGGCCACCCAAATGCTGGGATTTGAAGAGTTTCCCGACGCGACGAGCGACCTCCCCAATCTCGAGTGGCTCTCTTGTGAAGATTTCAATGCCCTACCCCCTCTCAACGACGAGCGCGGCTTGCTGGCGATGGAATTGCTTGCAGAAGCGAGCGTCTCGGCCTACTTAGTAGACGGTCAAACCCTCGAGCGAGTGACCCTCGCCCAACTTCGTCTGAGTCGCACCCACGGCTACTCCCCCCATACTGCCGTTGCTTATATTTGGTACGGCGCGATCGCCTGCGGGATGCGAGATGACTGGCAAACGGCGGCCTGCTGCGCCAAACGGGCTTTAAAACTGGTTGAAGGCGATCGAACTCAAGCTCTGCGATGTTCTGTCGATACCGTCCTCGCCGCCAATATTGCCCCCTGGCGAGAAGAAATTCGCGCCAGCCTACCCCGACTCCTCGATGCCATTCAAATCGGACGGGAAACTCGAAACTTTGCCGGAGTCGGTCATGGGGCGATCGAATACTGCCACGCGCTGTTTTGGGCGGGAGACTCCTTAAGTGCGATCGAGTCCCAGCAGGCAAAAATTCTCAGCTTGTTGCGAGATCTCAAACTCGATAGCGCCCTAGCCAGTGCGGGGGTTTGGGGACAACTAACGTTAAATCTGGCAGCCGATTGCGACGATGCAACGGCAGATCCGTTGATGTTGGTCGGTGGCGAGTACGATGAAACGGCGATGGTCCCCCAATTATATCGGACAAAAAACCGGGCGGCCCTGTGCTGCGCGTACGTCGCGAAAACCATATTGGGAACGATCTTCAATACGCCCGATCGCGCCTTGGAAAACGCAAAGCGCGCCGCCGAACAAACCGATGCGATGGTGGGATCGACAATTGTCGCCACGCGCAATTTTTACGAGTCTCTCGCCCTACTCGGGTGCTGTACCCAGCTTGAAGATCCTCGCTTGCGATCGCAGTATTTAGTGCGGGTGGAAAATAACCAACAGCGGATGAAAACCTGGGCGCGCTCGGCCCCGAAGAACTACCAACATTGCTACGAACTCGTCGAAGCCGAAACCGCGCGGGTGCTAGATCGGCCGTTGAAGGCGATGGAATACTACGACCTGGCCATCGAGTCGGCCGCCGAACGGGGATACCTGCGAGAATGCGCTCTGGCCAATGAGTTAGCGGCTCGGTTCTACTTTTCCTTGGGTCGAAACAAAGTGGGTAACCTCTATCTCAAAGAAGCCCGCCAAAGTTACGCACTGTGGGGCGCTCGCCGAAAAGTTGCCGCTCTAGCTCGAGAATACCCCCAATTGGGGCGCTCGTGGCACGATGACACCCAGCCGATGACGGTTTCCGGGTCGGCACAAAGCGATTCGCCGCGCATTGTCAGTACTTTTCGGGGACACCAAATCGATACCCTCGATTTTGCCACCGCGATGAAATCCACCCAAGCCTTATCGAGCGAAATTCTCCTCGATAGCTTGCTCGATAAGTTAATCAAAATCGTGCTGGAAAATGCCGGCGCGCAACTGGGGTTTTTGATGTTGCTCGAAGACGATCGCCTCACGATTGAAGTGGCGGGGTCGGTGGAACTCGATCGAGTGGTGGTTCGCTACTCCCTCCCCGTGGAGAAAACCGATCAGTTACCCCTGTCGATCGTCAATTACGTTGCCAGAACCCAGCAATCGATCGTCCTCAACGATGCTGCCTCCGACTCCAACTTCGTCACCGATCCTTACATTCAAGAGTATCAACCCAAATCGGTGCTGTGCGCCCCGATTCAAAGTCAGGGCAAACTCATCGGTTTGGTGTATTTAGAAAATAACTTGGTCTCCGGTGCCTTTACCCCCGATCGCCTCAAAGTGTTGACCCTGCTGTGCGCCCAAGCGGCGATTTCCCTCGAAAACGCCACCCTCTACCAAAACTTGCAGGAGTCGGAAACCCGAGAACGGGAAAAAAATTCCGAACTGCAACGTTCTCTCGAAGAACTCCAACAAGCCCAACTTCAGCTGGTGCAAAGCGAGAAAATGTCCGCCCTCGGTCAATTGATTGCCGGTGTCGCTCACGAAATCAACAATCCGGCGAGCTTTATCGCGGGCAATATCACCCTAGCGGCGAACTACCTCGAAGACTTGAGCGGTCACCTAGAGCGATATCGTCAAACGTTCCCAGAACCGGGAGGGGAAATCGAAGATCATGCTGAAGATATCGATCTCGACTATTTAATTGAAGATGCCCCCAAATTAATCGACTCGATGAAATTGGGGACCGATCGCATCCGCCAAATCAGCCAGTCCCTGCGCACGTTTTCTCGCGCCGATACCGATGCCAAAGTCGCCGTCGATATTCACGAAGGCATTAAAAGCACCCTCTTGATTTTGAAACACCGCTTGAAAGCTAATGACAAACGTCCGGCGATCGAAGTGGTTGAAGCGTATGCACAGTTGCCCCCCATCGAGTGTTTCGCCGGACAGCTCAATCAAGTCTTCATGAATATTTTGGCCAATGCCATCGATGCTCTCGAAGAAACCAACGAAGGACGGGACTACCAAGAGGTGGCCGCCCAGCCGAATCGGATTACGATCGCCACCGAAACGAACAGCGATAAAACTCGGGCGATCGTCCGAATTCGGGATAATGGGGCCGGGATGAAACCCGAAGTGCGTCAGAAGGTGTTCGATCGCTTGTTCACCACCAAGCCCGTGGGACAAGGCACTGGATTGGGATTATCCATCAGCCATCAGATCGTCACTCAGAAGCACGGTGGCAAACTCACCTGCGATTCTACTCTCGGAGAAGGAACGGAATTTACGATCGAACTTCCCATGTAACGTCAGGCACGGGATCGGAAGTATCTGCTTCGGGTGGGGAATGGAGAGCTGGTAATCGCGGGGTAGATGAGGGAGGCTGGGAAAGCTGGGGGGAGAATGAATGCAAAATTAAAAATGCGCGCATCCCCCTCATCTCCCTCATCTGGGCCTTACGGTCCCCCAAACACCGCATCTTCCACGTCTTGGCGACTGAGGGAATATTTAAACGATCGCTGAATTTCCGAATCATCCATCTCGTAAACGACCGTCAGTCGATCGGTCTCCAGCCAAAGTTGAGCTTTCCAATCCGTTTTTTCGACCCACCAATGATTGAGTTCTTGGCGATCTTGCTGGCAACCGCGATCTCGCAACCAAGTTTCGAGTTCGGGCAGAGGGTGATTGTATAAGGGAGTATCGGCAGAAGGCATGGACATACAGTTTTTAAAACGGGGGTAGACTCCGAAAGTGCGATCGGATACGCGAGCGAGGCGAGAACAACCTATCGGAGTTAGAGAGGATCGCCTCGCAGCAGGGCGATCGAAATCGCCAGCACCAAACAACCGACAATCGTCAATCCCATCATAAATAGAATAAACACCTCGCCAGTAGAAAGGGGGCGATCGGTCGGATCGAGATAGGTCGAATCCGAGACGGGACTCGGTGAGTTTTCGGAGCGCTCGAGTTCGGTGGCGCGAGGAACTCGAACGCGGCGAATTCTTTCGTCGTAGACCGCACGGCGCTCTGGATTGCTAAGGGTGGCATAGGCTTCATTCAATTGTTGAAATTTGGGCGTGGCCACCGAAAGCGGCAGTTCCGTCGTATCGGGATGGTAGCGTTTGCTCAGTTCCCGATACGCTCGTCGGATCTCGAGAATGGATGCCGATGGATCTAAACCCAGTACCGTGTAGTAATGAGTTAACTGCGCCGCAGCTCGGAGATATTCATAACGTCTGTGTTGGTAAGTTCGGTTTCTCTGGCGAGTCACAGCACATCCCACGCGAGCGACGATTAGAGATTGCATTGAGCCTTGTGAAGTCCCCCAACTTGGGAGCGCTTTCACGTTGAGACTGTCCGATAGACATGCGAAAGGACGGTCTTATTCGTCTTTAAGGATTCCCGTTCGACCCGACCGAAACGGTTTGCTTTTGGGTTGAAAAGCGATCGGTTCGACCGATCTCCGAGAGGCTGAAGTCCGCCTTTCGCAGACCGACATATTGCGTTGTTTGCGATTTGACTCGATTTCCGCGCGGAAGCCGAGAATCTCGCCACGCGGACGTTTCGTTCGTCGGTTCGGGAAGTTCGATCGTTCGCAACCATTCGTATTATAAGGGGTTTCAACCCGTTCGGAAGACAAAACTCGCCCCTAGGTCAAAGCCAGAAGCGAGCTAAAAATCGCCTTAATATTAATGTTGGGGAAGCTGGCGCGATCGGTAATCGAGCTACCCGATCGATCGATGTCGATTTTCATGCGTTCGGGCGAATGCTAACTTCCAGTAGCCATTAAGACCCCGAGTCTAACGCGATCCGCCCCATGAACCTCTAGATCGTGGGATTAGGCAGCCCACTTCTCGGCGACGAGTTCGGCTAAATCGACGACCCGCTGGGAATAACCCCATTCGTTGTCGTACCAAGCCACGACTTTAACTAAATCGCCGCCCATCACCATCGTCAAACTCGCATCGACGATCGAAGAGGCATCGCAACCCTTGTAGTCGCAGGAGACGAGGGGAAGATCGCTATAGGCCAGAACACCTTTCATCGGACCTTCGGCCGCAGCTTGCAGTACCTCATTAACTTGCTCGGCAAAAGTCTTTTTCTCGACTTGAGCGACTAAATCCACCACGGAAACGTTCGGGGTTGGCACGCGCATGGCGATCCCGTTGAGTTTGCCTTTTAAGTCGGGAATGACCAAAGCCACGGCTTTTGCCGCACCGGTGGAGGTCGGTACGATATTCATTGCCGCAGCTCTGGCCCGCCGAACATCTCTGTGGCTGGCATCGAGTAGCCGCTGGTCTCCCGTATAGCTGTGAGTTGTAGTCATCGTGCCTTTAATAATGCCGAAGTTATCGTTGAGCACTTTGACGAACGGAGCCATACAGTTGGTCGTACAGCTTGCATTACTAACGACTTTCTCCGCGTCGTGGGTGTAGTCTTTGTGGTTGACTCCCATGACGTAGGTGCCAATGTTTCCGCCTTTACCGGGGGCTGTAATCAAGACTTTTTTCGCCCCAGCTTGTAAGTGCTTGGAAGCGCCGTCTTCGGTAACGAACACCCCTGTGGATTCAATAACTAAATCAACTTCCCATTCTTTCCAAGGCAAATTTAATGGGTTGCGATCGCTGACGCATTTGACGGTCTTGCCATTAACGGTAATCGAATTGGTATCGCTGCTGACATCGGCATTTAGCGTCCCCAGCATCGTGTCGTACTTTAACAAATGAGCATTTGTTTTCGGATCTGAAGTATCGTTGACCCCGACTAAATCTAATTGACTGTTTTCTCGAGTCAGCCAGCACCGCAAAAAATTACGTCCGATGCGTCCAAAACCATTGATCGCGACTCTGATCACCTTGTACCTCCTAATTATGATGACCCCCATGACCAAAGGGGGAAAAAGCTTTTTGTTTTTTCTAGATCTTTGATTGATTCGCAGTCACAATAAAAAGCTTGCTAATCTCTTCTAAACTGGATAAACCCGAAGAAGCAGACTAGAAAAAAACATTTGAGATTCTTTAATAGTCCTTATCATATCGCAAAGGTTGACCAAGTTTGCATACAGTTTTTCCGGATCGATCGATGTCGGGGATTGAAGGCTGGCAAACTCATCGATTGCAGGTTTGCCGCAACGATCGCGTTGGAAATTTTACGAGAACTTCACTGCACGATCGCTGCCGGATTTCCATCAGAGGCGATCGATAATCGATGCCTAAAACGTTAAAGGATAACTAACACGCGACTCGATCGATCGTTCTCCAAAATGTGCTTGACGTTTTTGAGGTGACGATTGCTTTAGGAGGAGTATCGATGCGGATTTTGATGTTGCCTTGGGGTAAGACACCCACCCAAAACTACGCTTACTATGGAGATAGGGCAATTCGCTCAAATCTATTCGCTTTTCCTTACTTCCTAATGTCTATTTTGTCAAGCCAAACAACGAGATCGCGCTCGAAAGATTACTGGCAACCTTAAAAAAAACTGCTCTGGGCGCAAACCCGCCGCCACTCGAGCCAAACCTAATCCTCGAGCCGATTTTTCCGTCGCGGGGAAGTTGAGTTCGACCGGGAATCGATGGGGGTTAACCGAGATCGCGGTTTCTTCACCCCAGAACCGGTCGAGTCACTCTGCCGATGGTTGGATGCAACTCGATCGAAAATATGTCAATTTAATTTTAATTATTTTCCGGAAACGACTCCGGGGGAACTGTATCTGAACCGCAGTCCCTATTCTTCAAGAGAATGCAATGTTAACCGGCTAAAGGAGATCGATAACTTTATGTGTTCGTACCCAGACAGAGCGCGATTTCAATCCACCCCAACGTGCCCTGCCTGCGTGAATTTTTCCCACGCGCTATCGCAAAACATTAATTCTTGATATGATATCGCGTGACACTGGTGTGGTGTGGTGTGATAGGAGCAAAAATGCCGAATTCTGTTGACTTGAGCGGCAGGCCATTTCATTTCATTGGCATTGGTGGAATTGGCATGTCAGCTCTAGCTTATATATTAGCGAAACGCCAGGTCCCCGTGTACGGTTCGGATATCCGGGCCAATCATATTACCCAACGGTTGCACGAACTTGGCGCTCGTATATTTTGGAATCAAACAGCCAGCAATCTAGACATACATAAAACCTCAACCGAGGAAGCCCGTACTCCGCAAGTCATCTGCTCGAGCGCGATCGATCCGACCAACGCCGAATACCGCGCCGCGATCGAATTAGGCTATCCGATCTTCCATCGCTCGGATCTGCTCGCGGCGTTGATCGAGGAATATGAAAGTATCGCGATCGCCGGAACTCACGGCAAAACAACCACCAGTAGTATGCTGGGATTCGTGCTGCTGCGCTCGGGTTTAGATCCGACGATCGTCGTCGGGGGCGAAGTCGGGGCTTGGGAGGGAAACGCTCGGTTGGGGCACAGCCCGCATCTGGTGGCCGAAGCCGATGAATCCGATGGCTCTTTGGTTAAGTTCGCCCCCAAAATCGGAGCGATCGTTAATATCGAACTCGATCATCCCGATCGCTACGGCAGCCTCGATGAAGTGGTCGAGATCTTTCAAACCTTTGCCAACCGCTGCGAAACGTTAGTCGGTTGTTGGGACTGCGCGGTCGTACGAGAACGGCTCGCGCCCCAAATTACCTATAGCCTCAACCCAGACTCCGGAGCCGATTATACCGTCGATAAGGTCGCGTGCAACGCCGACGGAACCACGGCGCGGGTTTGGGAACGCGGAAAAATCTTGGGTGTTGTTAAGCTTTCGGTATTGGGAAAACACAACCTGAGCAACGCTCTGGCCGCCATGGCGATCGCGCGGTTTCTCGGTGTTGAATTTAGTGCAATAGCCGAGGCTCTAGTTGAATTTCAGGGAGCGCGTCGTCGTTTCGAGCTGCGTGGGTTTGCCAACGGTATTTGGTTTTTCGATGACTACGCTCACCATCCCAGCGAAATCCAGGTAACGCTCGCAGCGGCTCGCTTGCGAGTGGGAGATCGCCAAGGTTATCCCCAGCGGGTTGTCGCGATTTTTCAACCCCATCGCTACAGCCGCATCCAAACCTTTCTATCTGACTTTGCCTCGTCCTTCGGCGATGCGGATGCGGTAGTGGTCAGCGATGTTTACGGAGCGGGCGAATCCAAGCTCGAAGAATATGGAGGCGAACGGGTCGCGCGAGCGATTTCCGAGCGCCACTCACAGGTGCACTACCGACCCACCCTCAACGATATTGAAACTGGGTTGCAAGAAATTTTGCAACCGGGGGATTTAGCAATCTTTTTGGGTGCAGGAAATTTGAATCAAATCATCCCCAAAGTGTTGGAATTTCACCAACAAGTTGAGTTGAGTGGTGCGTTTTGAGTGTCCCGCACGGTGCTCGAAACCAAAATCTAACTTCGTAGAATCCAAGATCTAGATTGGTAATGACTCTTTCATACAACTGGCTGCCGACTCCAACCCAAACACAAGATTTTCGGGTTCCAACTTCCCCGATTTACCTGCCCGAAACTGGGTGTCCCATTTACGCCCAATACCCTCTAGCAAAACTAACCTCTTTTAAAGTGGGGGGACCCGCCCAATGGTGCATGAACCCCAAACGCATTGAAGATTTACAAGCCGGACTCGCTTGGGCTTATGCCGAAGGTCTACCAGTAACTCGCTTGGGCGCGGGTTCTAACCTGCTGGTAAGCGATCGCGGTTTGTCGGGTTTGGTTATTTGCACCCGCCATTTCCGCCACACCCATTTTGACGAGGAATCCTGCCAACTGACCGTTGCCGCAGGAGAATATCTACCCCGTTTGGCCTGGCAAGCGGCCGAACGAGGTTGGAGCGGTTTGGAGTGGGCTGTGGGGATTCCCGGAACGGTCGGAGGTGCGGTGGTGATGAATGCCGGCGCTCACCGCTCGAGCATTGCCGATTTGCTCGTCAAGGTCGAAGTTCTTTCCCCCAAAGGAGAGCTAGAAATCCTCACTCCCGAGGACTTAAAGTACAGCTATCGGACTTCGATGTTGCAAAACGATCCTCGGTTCGTCGTTCGAGCCACCTTCCAACTTCAACCGGGTTTCAATCGAGCGGACGTGCGCAAGCTCACTCGCGAGCAAATGCAAAAGCGACGGACCACTCAACCGTACCACCGTCCCAGTTGTGGGAGTGTCTTTCGCAATCCTTCCCCTCACGCGGCAGGATGGTTGATCGAGCAGACGGGGTTAAAAGGTCATACGATCGGTGGCGCTCAAATCGCCGAACGACATGCCAACTTCATTCTCAACTGCGGTGGGGCAACGGCCAGCGATATTTTCCGCTTAATCCGTCACGCGCAAGAACAGGTCGATCGCCACTGGCAGCTTTGGCTCGAACCGGAAGTGCGGATGCTCGGAGAGTTTCAACACGTCTGAGGCGATCGGGAGGCTTCCGGCGATGCCAGATTAAATGCTAATGTGAACTCTTAGAGAACGTATTAGCAATCGTCAAGTGCTTCCAACTAGAGTCATTTCGAGTCCGATGGGAGTTGAAGCCTCTGATTGTAAGTCAACTGTCGCTCTGCTTTGAGAATCTGGCCACCAATCCGGTCGTCCGGTCGGGCGCGATCGCCGTTCGGGTCTGGCAACCGAGCTAAGGGTGCGATCGCGCCTATAGAATAGATAAATGCAGAAGCGACGGATAGATCGACCGTGGCGGCTAAAACCGATCGTTTGCGGCTGTCCCAAATATTTACACGCAAGTTAGGTAAAATCGACAAATCATGGCAAAACCAGGACAAGGATTTGGTTTCGGTTTAGGCAAAATGAAGGAGCTGACCGAAGCCTTCAAAAAAGCGCAACAAGTCCAAGAAGGGGCAAAAAAACTTCAAGAAGATCTCGATCGACTCGAAGTTGAAGGGGAAGCAGGGGGCGGTCTGGTGAAGGTCATTCTCAGCGGCAACCAAGAACCCCGTCGCGCTGAAATTTCTCCGGACGTGTTGGGAGAAGGGGCAGATGTGATATCGCAACTGGTGACTGAAGCGATGCAGGATGCCTATAACAAGTCTACGACGACCATGCGCGAAAAGATGGAAGAATTGACCGGAGGGTTGAATCTACCGGGAATGTAACTGAGAGTCGATCGCCCTTGAAGGAATCAACTCAGGAATCGACTCAAGTTACGAGTCACGGCGAGTTGAGACATTGGCGAATCTCGTTGAGAAAATGTCGATCGCCCTCGATTGATGTTTTCTCGCGTTCGAGTTTGGGGAGGAGTTGTCACGCGAAGCACGGCTGTAAGCTCGCGATTGCCAGCCTCTAGTGCCGCTACGCGGAATTAAAAATGCGTCTTGAAAAGTTGAACGGGACGGAAACCGACACCGCTCACTTTTCACAAAATTAAAAATGCAAAATGCCCACTAGACATAGCTTTCAACCTATGAAAGCTGGTCAGTTATTTCTGCCGCGTTGCACTAGTTTCTCAATTCGTTCGCAGCAGCCATAGAATTATTCCAATCCGAGTTCGTCGAGAACGTTATCTGCCACCGCACCGATGTCATACCAGTTGTTATTTGTCTGCCTGGGTAATATTTGTCGTTCTCCTTCGGCGGAGAACATTATGAATCACCAGATCGCGCAGGCCGGTTTGAGCGATCGCATTGAGTGCGACTCTGCTGGAACTTCGAGCTATCATATCGGGAGTCCGCCCGATCGACGCATGGCTGCTGCCGCCCAGAAACAGGGGATCGAACTCAAAGGCAGCGCCCGTCAGTTTGAAGTGGAAGACTTCGAGCGCTTCGATCTGATTTTGGCGATGGATCGAGAAAACTACCGCAATCTTACCGCCCTCGATCGCACCGGACAGTATCGAGAGAAAATTCGGATGATGTGCGATTTCTGCACCCGCCACGATCTCAAAGAAGTTCCCGACCCCTACTACGGCGGACCCGAAGGATTCGATCGAGTTATCGATTTGCTCGTCGATGCCTGCGAAGGATTGCTAGAGCAGGTTCGGCAAGAAGTCTAGGGCAAACTACTTTACCCAATGATGTTCGATCGCCAAACGAATTAATTCCGCTCGATTTTTGGTCTCAGTTTTGCTTAAAAGCCGACCGACATATTTTTCGATCGTGCGCGGACTCAAGTAAAGGCGAGCGCCAATCTCTGCATTGGATAAGCCTTTAGCTAATTCTTCCAAGGTTTCCCACTCTCGCTTAGTTAAGTCTAACTTCGGAGAATTCGTTGGCGTAATCGCCCCAATCTCGTCATCTGAGGTCAAATCCGGAGTGGGCAGATTTTGAGTTGATGGAGGCAATCCCGATGTCACCGATGGACCGAAAGTATGGATCGCATCGAGATAGCGATCTAAAAAGTTGCGCACGACCGCGCCGAGTTCCTCGAGTTCAAAAGGTTTGGGCATATACAAATCCACCCCGATTTGATAGCCGCGAATGCGTTCGTGGGTTTTGTTATGAGCCGTGAGAAAAATAACGGGTAACAAGCGGCAATCCGGACGCTGCCGAACCCGGCGCACCAGTTCGTAGCCATCCATCTGAGGCATAATCGCATCGGTGACCATCAAGTGAGGGTGATATCGCTCGACTAAACCCAAAGCTTCTCGACCGTTCTGAGCAACGATCGTCGAGTACCCACACATTTCTAGATAGTCACCGATCGAGATTCGGATTCCCGGATCGTCATCGACAACAAGAATAGTCAGAGGCATGATTGCGATCGCTAGAGCGTGAGGGAGACAAGGAAGGGCAAAGGCGGAAGTTCGAGCCGCAACCGGGTCGGCGCGGCTGCCTTCAATCCCAACTCAATAGCCGAGCGATCGGGAAATCGACAGACCAACCGACAACATCGATCGGTTTCTGTGAATGTCCCAGGCTCTTAACTCGATGTCCTAAGTCATGAATACTTCGATCGTAGCAGGTTTTCCTAGATTTCCCGTGAAAGTCACGCCCCGTTGATTGGCCTGGAGGTGGCGGACGATTTTGTAGATGGCTTCGATCTCCTCGGGACGGTCGGCTCGAGCGGCTAAATCCGCCAGGGAGAGCGGTTCGGTCGCCGATTTCAAGACTGCCATCACCTGGGTTTGCAGCTCTAAAATTGCTGCTGCTGCCTTTTTCCCGGCTTCCACTCCCGGTTGGTGGTAGGCGTTGATATTCACCAAACTCGCATACAGTCCGACGGCCCGTTCGTAGAGTGCCACCATCGCCCCCACCGTCCGAGGGTTGACCTGGGGAATCGTCACGGTAATCGAATCTCGCTGATTGTCGTAAAGGGCGCTGCGCGTTCCCTGCAAAAATCCTGATAGATAGTCCCCAGACGTTACGCCAGGTTCGATTTCCGGGGAGTTGCCGTTGCGATCTTCAAGAACCTCAATAAAGGTCATAAAGAAGTTCGGTACTCCTTCGCGTAACTGCTGGACG
Source organism: Cyanobacteriota bacterium (assembly GCA_034189805.1). Taxonomy (GTDB): domain Bacteria; phylum Cyanobacteriota; class Cyanobacteriia; order Cyanobacteriales; family Geitlerinemataceae; genus Zarconia. The sequence goes on along the minus strand of JAXHUC010000082.1, from coordinate 12,146 downwards.
TAGGCATGTTGGTCGGTCGATCCCTTATTGCCGTAGACAGCAATCCCTTGATTGACCACGTTGCCATCGAGATCTTTTTCCTTACCCAAAGACTCCATCACCAGTTGCTGTAAGTAGCGGCTAAACAGCAACAACGAATCTTTATAGGGCAGAACGACCATATCTTTATCCCCTTTGCCGTTGCCTGCATGGTACCAAGCCAGGGCCAGCAGAGCGGCGGGATTGTTTTTGAGATCGGGTACGCGCGTCGCCTCGTCCATTTCTTTTGCCCCGGCGAGCATGGCACGGATATCGATTCCCTGGAGGGCCGCTGCCGGGAGACCCACCGCCGAAAGTTCCGACGTGCGTCCTCCCACCCAATCGGCCATCGGAAATGTCGTCAGCCAGCCTTGAGATTTGGCGAGTTTGTCGAGTTTGCTATCGACTCCGGTAATGGCAACAGCTTGTTTGGCAAAATCCAGACCCCGATCGACGAATGCTTTTTCCACCTCGAGCATCCCGTTGCGGGTTTCGGGAGTGCCGCCGGATTTGGAGATGACGAATACCAGAGTTGAAGAGAGTCGATCGCCGAGTCCGCTCAGGGTGCGATCGATGCCCGCCGGATCGGTATTATCGATGAAGTGGAGATCTAGAGGAGGGGTGTCCGGGGCTAACGCTTGGGAGACAAACTGAGGGCCCAGAGCCGAGCCGCCAATGCCAATGGAAAGAATATCGGTGAATTTTTGGGCTTTGGGGGGGTGGACCGTGCCGATGCGGACTTTTTGAACGAAGGTTTCGATTTGCTCTAGGGTCGTGGTTATTTCTTGTTGGATTTCTGGGGTGGGAGCTAGAGCCGGATCGCGCAACCAATAGTGACCGACCATCCGATTTTCGTCGGGGTTGGCGATCGCCCCGGCTTCGAGAGCTGCCATATCCTCAAATGCCTTGGCAAATTTAGGTTTGAGAGTTTCGACTAAAGCATCGTCAAATCCCATCCGGCTGATATCGAGGTACAATCCCAAACCCTCGTGATAGTACAGCCAGTCTTGATAGCGTTGCCAGAGCGTTACAGCATCCATGGCAGAGTCTCCTCTGAATCGTTGTTACCTATTTGGAGTGTAGACTAATTTAACCGTCGAGACTGTCAAATCCCAACCTCGCGCGGCACTTCTGAGGGTTCGATCGGGTTGTGTTTCCGATCGGGTATCGTTTTTTATACCACCATATATAGCGTTTTTACCGGATAGATGGCAGCGATTTAGTTCGGCAGTAACTTAACTCACGCTCTTGAAGATTTGTCAAGTCTTTTCAAGATGTTCGTTACATTAGCGGAATTTCTCAGGTGCTAGCTCAAACCCGCTTTTGGGGACGATCGCAAACAGCGAATCGCTTCGAGTAAGCCTCGGGCTTTATTCAACGTTTCCTCGTGTTCGGTTTCGGGATCGGAGTCGGCGACCAAACCCGCTCCCGCCTGTACGGAGACGATATGTCCCGTTGGATGGGGACGAACCACCATCGTCCGAATCGTAATGGCGCTGTTGAGCTGGCCGTCAAAATCGTAGTAACCGTAAACTCCCGAATAGGGTCCGCGACGACAGGGTTCTAACTCATTGATAATCTCCATGGCGCGGATTTTCGGTGCGCCGCTGACGGTTCCGGCAGGGAAACAGGCTTTGAGCAAATCCCAAGCGGTTTTATCTGCCTCTAACTTACCCACGACATTACTGACGATATGCATCACGTGGGAATAGCGCTCGACGATTTTAAGTTCGTCCACCCGCACCGATCCCTTCACGCAGACGCGACCGAGGTCGTTACGACCCAAATCCACCAGCATGATATGTTCGGCCACTTCTTTGGGATCGCCGAGTAACTCCCGCGCCAGTGCCGCGTCTTCTGGTTCGGTTTTGCCTCGTCTTCGGGTTCCGGCGATCGGACGTACGGTGGCGATCGTCCCCCCTTCGCTATCCCGTTCGGCTTTTACCATCACTTCCGGACTCGACCCGATCAATTGCCAGTCGTGGAAATTAAAATAGGCCATGTACGGGGACGGGTTGATCAGGCACAGGGAACGGTACAGGGAAAACGGATCGCCATCGTACTCGGTGGAGAGTCGCTGGGAGATAACCACCTGGAAAATATCCCCAGCCTTGATGTAGTCTTTGGCTTTGCGAACGTTCTCGCAAAACCTGGCTTTGGGGGTATTGCTGGTGTAGGGCTGTTCGCGATCGGCTTTTTCTCCCGCAGGCGGTATCCACTCGAGCATCGTCTTTTGCCCGTCGAGGGGTAACTGTAACTTCTCCACCATGCGGGTGACGGCATCGACGGCCTCTTGGTAGGCTTGGAAGCGATCGACATGGGGATCGCGCAAATCCGCGTAGGCGATCGCCCAAATTTTCCGCTTGACTCGATCGAACACCAACAGGCGATCGACCTGCATCCACAAGCCATCGGGCAAATCCGACGGTTGCGCCGGATGAATTGGAACGCGCGGTTCGATTTGGTGAATCAGTTCGTATCCCCAAAAGCCGAACAGACCGCCGATCCCCGGTGGCAGTTGGGGTAATTTCACCGGGTCGAACGGCTTCAGGCAGTCCGCTAAAATCTCGAAAGGGTCGCCGTTGAAAGTGTCGGTGCGACCGTCGCGATGGGTTTGGGAGATCGTTTTTCCCCGCGCGGACAACACCCACAGGGGATTGCAGCCGAGAAAACTGTAGCGTCCGATTCGCTCTCCGCCTTCTACCGATTCTAATAAAAAGTTGTAAGGGCTACCCGCGCAGACTTTGTACCAGGCCGATACGGGAGTCTCTAAATCGGCCACCCACTCTTGATAGACGGGAATAAAGTTACCCTGTTGTGCGAGGCGGGAAAATTGGGTGAAGTCGGGAAAAATCATCATTTAGCATCAGTTCGAGCGAAAAACTCAATCGAGAGCGCCCCACGCCGTCGATCGAGGATTTGTGCGCGTGGCGATCGCTTTAACGTTACAGCTTATCCCGAATGTCGGTTATTTTTTAGCACTCGTGGCTCTTGGGAAGATTCTGCGGAGAATGCTTTTAGAAACTGCCAGTTTACTTGCGAGTACTCAAAGATTGCGGGGATCGAAAATGGGGGACGAAAGGTAAGCATTGGGCCATAAGCCGTCAGCCATCAGTTTGTTTTGAGCCAGGAAAGCTAGAATTTCAAAGGATTTTCCTGCCACCGACTCTGAATTTCGCCAGCAAGAACTTTGATTCACTTAATGCTAACTACGTTTTCTGGCGCTCGCGCTCGTGCTGAATGCTGACGACGAAAGAACTTATCGATCGTGACGATGCTCGATCGAGCCAGACCTCTCGTCCCCCGAGTTTTTTTAAGGATCGAACGGCTGTTTGCCGCTGAACTTGATTTTCGACGGTTCGGGGTTATCGCCGATCTTGCGTTCGAGCGTGCCGACAGCTTCCCGACCTTCGTTTACCTTTTCAGGGAAAACGCCATCCTTGGGATGGAGGTATTCGGTTTCTCCATTGGGATAAACCCGGTAAATCTTATAATCTTCCATTTTAGGCTTGAACTTCGTCCGCAACTGGGTTCCCAGCGCCAGACACTGTTCTTTCCGAGCCAAATAAAGTAGGTTTTCACCTTCATTCATAATGGCTGCACCACCAGTGGGCATTTCAAATACTTGCTCCTTGGAACTAGTCCAAGTAATTGCGTATTTTTCTTCCACTTCTGCTTTGGTCAGCAAGCCGCCGGTGCTACCACCGAACATCGGCGCTTTTCCTGTTAGTTCTTCTGCCATAGTGTTCTCACAAATGGTTTTGATGGCATCCTATCACTGAGAAATTCCCTCTCTAACCATGTTGTCAACAAATGTAACAGTTGGGAGATGGTGGGGGACTCTCCGGACGCGGAGAGGGGAGAAACGGGGGAAGGAGATGACGCGGGGACGCGGGGACGCGGTGACGCGGTGAGAAGAGGGAAACGGAGGAAACGGAGGAAACGGAGGAAAAATTTAGCTCTCCAAGCTCCCCAAGCCTCCCCAGCTCCCCAAGCCCCCCAAGTCCCCCAAGCCTCCCCAGCTCCAAACCCCGTCACTACTTCATCCAAACCTGTCCGGGATTGTGAATTTTTCCGAAGGCGAGGGGACGGGGTTCGGCAATACCGTTGCCTTGCGCGTAGTCGAGACCGATCTCCTTGATTTTATCGAGGATGGCGTTATTCTCCACAAATTCAGCAATGGTTTTAATCCCCATCTCGTGGGCGATACGGTTGAAACTATCGACCATTGCCGCATCGATGCGCGATCGGGTGATATTTTTGACGAAACTTCCATCAATTTTCAAGTAATCGACGGGTAGATTTTTCAGATAGGTCAGAGAACTCATACCGCTGCCAAAATCATCGAGGGCAAAGCGACAGCCGAGTCGTTTGAGGTCGTCGATGAGGGCAACGGCTTGGGAGAGATTGGCGATGGCGGTCGTTTCGGTAATCTCGAAGCAAATATTGTCCGGGGAGATCGGGTAGTTGGCAAATTGCGCTTTGAGAAACGCGAGAAAGTCGGGATGACCGACACTCGCTCCCGAAAGGTTGATCGTATAGGTCACCTCATTTTTGCGGGGGTGAGTTTGTAGAAATAACTGATAGCTTGAAAAGAAGGTGGAGATGACCCATCGATCGATAGCGGGCATCAGATCGTAGCGTTCTGCTGCCGGGATGAAGGCCATTGGCGGCACGAGTCGATCTTTTTTATCGCGCAAGCGCAGCAGCACTTCGTAATGGTCTTTCCCAGATTGGGGAACGACCGGGGCAATCCGTTGAGCGTAGAGGCAGAAACGATTTTCTTCGAGGGCTTGATTGATGCGGACGATCCACTGTCGTTCCCCTCGCTGTCGGGCCAATTCTCGATCGTTTTGTCGGTAAGTATGGACGCAGTTACGGCCTCGGGCTTTTGCTGCATAGCACGCAGCATCAGCCGCACTGAGGATATCGGTCAGATCGCGAGTGTTATCGTCAATTTCCACCAAACCGATACTGGTTGCTAGGGCAAATGTATTTTCCTGCCACGCGAATCGGAATTCTTGAATCAATTTGCGCAGGGTCTCGGCCAACTTTTCCGCTTCGACGAGAGAACATCGAGCCAGCAACAGTCCGAATTCATCTCCGCCCAAACGTGCCAAGATATCGGTCGCCCGCACTCGTTTTTGCAAAAGCGTCGTCACCTGTCGCAGGAGTTCGTCTCCGGCGATGTGGCCGCAGGTATCGTTGACGACTTTAAATTGATCGAGATCGAGGTAGCACAGAACGTAATGTTGCCTTCGTTCGCGGCAGTTGACGATCGCCTCGGTCAATCTTTGCTCGAACGCCCGTCGATTCAACAAGCCGGTCAGATCGTCGTGGGTGGCCTGCCAAGAAAGCTGGTTGGCGAGTTGTCGCGATTGGGTGACATCTCGAAAGACCAGTACCGCACCGATAGTACGACCGTCTCGGGCGCGAATGGGGGCGGCCGAATCGTCGATGGCGTACTCGCTACCGTCGCGGGCGATGAGAATGGTGCGGTGATTTAATGCGGAAATGCGATCGTCTCGGAGAATTTCGATCGCCGGATTATCGAGGGGTCGGCGAGTGAGTTCGCAAACAATTTTGAAAATTTCCGCAATCGGTCGGCCTTTGACTTCGCCGATTCTCCAACCGGTGAGTTTTTCGGCAATGGGATTGAGATGTCCGACATTCCCGTTTGCATCGGTTGTAATCACCGCATCGCCGATCGATTCTAGGGTCACTTGGGCGAGTTCTTTCTCTTCAAAAAGAGCCTGTTCGATCCGAGTGCGATCGTCGATCTCTCGCAACAGCCGTTCGTTCGTATCGGCGAGGGTGGCGGTGCGTTCTCGCACTCTGACTTCAAGTTCGTCTCGCGCTCGTTCCAGGCGAGTTTCAGCTTCTTGGCGGCGTTCGATTTCTTCTTGCAGGCGATCGTTGCGCTTTTGAAGGCGCTTGCGCAGTATCGAAAGGGTTAAATGGGTTTTGATGCGGGCGAGAACTTCTTGCTGCTCGATGGGTTTGGTGATGTAATCGATCGCACCGAGATCGAATCCTTTGATTTTATTGACGGTTTCTGAGAGCGCCGTCATAAAAATAATCGGAATATTTTGGGTTTCTGGTTGAGCTTTGAGACGGCGACAGACTTCAAAACCGTCCATTCCCGGCATCAAGACATCGAGCAAAATGAGATCGGGCAATCCATAGGTTGCTTTCTCTAAGGCACTTTCTCCATTTTGTGCCACGAGAACTTTGAAGCTGGCTTCTTCAAGACAGGTAAATAGTAAGTGTAAGTTACTAGGTGTATCGTCAACGATTAGGATAGCAACCGAATCACAGGTTTCCAGACTCATGCAAAATTCCTTTGTTTCACATTAGGTGTTCTTCGGTAATTGCTGAGTCCTATTTTTCGGCTCAACTTTCCCCTCAAATTAATTTCATTGACCGCACCTTACACTGTCTTTTTGTCACAAAAAGCTTGAATTGCCTAATTTTTGTCGATGTAGGCAGTTAGTAAACTATACTATAACCTAACTATAACCTACAAATTTTATCAAAAACAGATTAATAATTTTTAAGAATTTAGGTCTTTTTTAAAACGAGATGACCTCTCATCGATTAAGTGATGAATTAATTTTATACAGTAAGAGTTAACCAGAAACAAAAACTAACTTATCGTTGAGGATAAAAGCGCAAACAAATATTTTTATCTTATAAGTCCCACTAAGATGCAAGCTTTATCTTTTAATGTTTTTGTTTTAAGCTAAAAACAATATCAATAATAGTATAACGCTCGATTTAGATTGACAAGCCAAGAAAAATCGGTGAAAATACATAATTCTCTGGCATTAAATTATCCGTAAAATTTCGGAAAAAATTGACCCGATCGAATAGAATACTCGTAATTTTACGCAAAAAACTGGCAAAGTGCCAGGATAGAATCGAATCGCGCGCGGTCTAAGCAATTATCCGATCGATCGTTTCGATGTCCTCGGATGATGTTCGAGCGTTCTCCAATGAGGTAACGTTTTGACCGAATTACCCGATCGAGAGTAATTTGACGAGACAACTCGCGATCGCCCCAGCGCGATCGAATCTATCCAACTCAACAGAATCGGGAGGTCTATCGTGAAAGAGGCAACATCGCCAAAGACGCGCATCGAAACCGACAGCATGGGAGAAATCGAAGTCCGAGCCGATCGTTACTGGGGGGCACAAACCCAGCGATCGCTCAAATATTTCTCCATCGGCAGCGATCGCATTCCCCCAGCCGTTATCGAAGCCATGGCAATCCTCAAAAAAGCCACAGCGATCGCCAACCAAAAGCTGGGACAACTCCCAGAAGAGAAAGCCACTCTCATCACCCGCGCCGCCGACGAAATTATTTCCGGTCAACTCGACGACCATTTCCCCTTGCGCGTGTGGATGACAGGCAGTGGGACGCAATGCAATATGAACGCGAACGAAGTTATTGCCAATCGGGCAATCGAACTGGCGGGGGGAACCCTGGGATCGAAAAATCCCATCCACCCCAACGACCACGTGAATATGTCCCAGTCGTCCAACGACACCTTCCCGACCGCCATGTATGTCGCCTCGGCAAAAGCTCTGCACGATCGCCTGTTGCCGAAGGTGAAAAAGATGCGAGATGCCCTGCACGCCAAATCCGAAGCCTTCGCCGAGATCGTCAAAATTGGACGCACTCACCTCCAAGATGCCGTTCCCCTGACATTGGGACAAGAGTTTTCCGGTTACGTCGCCCAACTCGATGCAAACTTGCGGCGCATCGAAAATGCCCTGCCGGACCTCTACGAACTCGCCATCGGGGGAACGGCCGTGGGGACGGGTTTGAATGCGCCTGCCGGATTTGCCGATCTCGTCGCGGATCGCATTCGCGAAATGACGGGATTGCCCTTCGTTTCCGCTCCGAATAAGTTTGCCGCGATCGCCGCCCACGATGCAATGGTGATGGCCAGTGGCACTCTCAAAACCCTGGCTTGTTCGTTGATGAAGATTGCTAACGATATTCGCCTCCTCGGCAGCGGCCCGCGCTGTGGCATCGGCGAACTTACCCTACCGGCGAACGAACCCGGTTCTTCAATTATGCCGGGGAAAGTCAACCCCACCCAATGCGAGGCGATGACGATGGTGGCGGCACAAGTTATCGGTTACGATACGGCGATCGCTATGGCCGGTTCTCAGGGGCATTTCGAGTTGAATGCGTTTAAACCGATGATGGTGTTTAACCTGTTGCAGTCGATCGAGATTCTCGCCGATAGTTGCAATAATTTCACCGACTTTTTGCTAGAAGGACTCGAACCGAATCGATCGCAAATCGAAACCCATCTCAATCGATCCCTGATGCTGGTAACGGCGTTGAGTCCTTCCATCGGCTACGACAAAGCCTCGAAAGTGGCACATTTTGCCCTGGAGAAAAACCTGACTCTGAAGGAAGCTTGTTTGGAATTGGGTTATATTTCGGCAGACGAATTCGATCGTCAAGTCGATCCTCAGAAAATGGTGCATCCGGAGTAGGAGCAAGAGTGATACGGTGAGGCGGGGACGCGGTGACAATCCGGTGTTCCTCGTTCATCATTTTCCCCCTGCTCCCCAAGCCTCCCAAGCTGATGACTACTAAATTGGGGTGGTTCAATTTATTTTTATCAAAAATGATAATATAATTAGTAGTGAGAATTAAAGAACGCAGTTAAATACTTGGCAAAAAGCAATCGACTCCCTCTCTAGGATGGAGAGAGATGACTCGATCGAAGGTTTCTACTGTGAAATCAGCCAAAGCCAACCTCATTCTCCATCCCGTCCGCCTGCGGGTTCTCCAAACCCTCCTCGGTGGCGTTCGACTGACGACCGGACAGATTGCCGCAGCCATGCCCGATGTGGCGATCGCCACTCTCTATCGGCACATTGAAAAGCTCGCCAAAGCGGGGATTTTAACCGTCGTTGCCGAGCATCCGATCCGAGGAACCGTTGAGAAAGTTTATGCATTGCAGGAAGTGCGAGCCAATTTATCCCCCGCAGACCTGACCGATGTCAGTCGAGAAGACCACTTGCAGTACTTCACGATTTTTGCGGCTAGTTTGTTGGGGGATTACGCCCGTTACCTCGAACGCGATGAGATCGATTTACTCGACGATGGAGTCGGATACCGACAGGCAGCGATGTATCTCAACGATGAGGAATTTCAGGAGATGGTGGCGGAGCTTCAAGGGGTGCTGCAACGGTTTTTAGCACTCAAACCAAGACCCGATCGCCGTCGTCGTCTCCTGTCTACGATTCTCATGCCCGTGGAAGAACCCATGCCTCCTGTCCGGGAGGATGTCGATCCCTAACTCACCCAACGTGACATCATGATTCGATCGTCAACAACCGAAAAACCCTCTTTTTGGCAACAGTTTCGCCTTTTATTTGGTTTGGGTTGCCTGGGAATTATGGCTCTGATTCCCAGCATTATCGGATTGAGAGACGGACTCGTCCAAAATCCAGATATTCCTCCCGAGATCGCCCAAATGCCCCTGCCATTGTTGGTGGTGCTATCCCTGCTGCAACCCGTTATTTTGCTGGCGATCGCCACAACTCTGGGCATTTTCCTCTCTAAACCCCTCGGACTGCGATCGCACCTGTGCAATGCCCTCACAGCTGGGAAAACCGAATTACAAGCGATCGGGTCGGAGTTACCCTTGGCTGCGAGTTCGGGGGCGATCGCCAGTCTGGTGATTCTAGGAGTCGATCGCGTCCTTTCTACCTGGATTCGAGAAATTCAGACCCTCAACGACGCGATGCCTTACAACCCCCTGATGAGTTTGGCAGGAATTCTCTACGGAGGCATCACCGAAGAATTGATAATGCGGTGGGGATTGATGTCGCTGCTGGCTTGGATGGGCTGGTGGTTGCTGCAACGGCGACGGGGTGCGCCGAGTCCGGGCGTGATGTGGGGGGCGATCGCCATCTCCACCCTACTCTTTGGCTTAGGACATCTCCCGGCAACTGCGGCGATCGTTCCCCTAACGCCCTTACTGATTTTGCGAGCGATCGCCCTCAACGGCATCGGGGCGGTATTTGGCTGGTTGTATTGGCAGCACAGTTTGGAAGCTGCCGCCATCGCCCACGCCACCAGTCATATCGTCACGGCGATCGTCATTGGTATCTCGAGCCTTTTTTAGGGAATTGAGAGGAGTCTCAATTTTTAATTTTTAATTTTGCATTCCGATCGGTTTCACTCCAGCCAACAGTGCCATTTCCAACCACTTCCAATAGCAATCTACATCGAGAAAACCAATCTCTCGAAACCAGCTCAGTTGGGTTTCCACATCCAGAAGTTGATTGGAGGGGTCTTCTGTTTCTGGGGTGTAACCGATTCGATCGAGAAAGCGGACGTGCAGTTTTAGGGTGGGGGAAGCAACGTGTTCCAAGTTGCAGAAGATGCCCCCCGGTGCCAGAATCTCGAAGATTTCTTCGTAAAGAGTGCGTTTGCGATCGTCGCTGAGGTGATGGATGGCAAAGCTGGAAACCACAGCATCGAATTTGCCGAGTTCCGGTAAGGGTTTATCGAGACTGCGATCGATAATTTCGACCGTTTTATCTTCGGCAAATCTCCGTCGAACGGCTTCGAGCATCGTTGGGGAAAAATCGAGGGCGATACTCTCAAAGGACGGGCGATCGAGTTTGAGCAGTGCCAGCAAGCGTCCATCCCCGGTTCCTAAATCGAGAACTCGGGTGACGTTTTGGGGGACTAAATCTAAGAGGACGGCTTCTCCCTCGGTGCGATGGGGAATTTTATCGGCACGAGCGAGATAGTCTAAAGCGTGTTCGGTTGAAGTCCATTGATTCATTAGTCACCCTTCCACATTCTGAGTGCGATCGAGTCTATCCCAAATTCTGACTGGAGGGAAACGGGAGATGAGGGAGATGAGGGAGATAAGGGAGAGTGACAGAAGAATACACAATTCTTCCTTGTCTCCTTGTCTCCGAAGCCTAAAGCTTCTGGCTAGCCAGAAAAATCGTGAAGACATCGAAATCTTTGTCAAAATAGGAAAAGTAGCACCTTCTGGGGCGCGAGCGCTAAAGAGCAGACTTTCGCTAACTCCTCCACTTCAACCGATCGACTTCAACCCATCAACTTCATCCGGATTATCATGCACCTGACATATCTCGATAGCAATTCTTGGCTGATTGAAATCGGCGACAAGCGAATCCTCCTCGACCCTTGGCTGGTGGGGCCGCTCGTTTTTGGCGGTATGGGTTGGCTGTTTAAAGGTGAGCGTCGCACGCCGCGATCGATTCCGGAGAATATCGATCTGATTTTACTCTCCCAAGGTTTGAGCGATCACGCTCACCCACCCACCTTGGAAAAACTCGATCGCACCATTCCCGTGGTGGGTTCTCCGGAGGCGGCGAAGGTGGCAAGTTCGCTCGGATACACTCAGGTGACGGCTTTGGCTCACGGCGAATCCTTTACCCTCGAAAATACGGTGAAAATCGAGGCAGTTCCCGGTTCTCCCATCGGCCCGCTTTTAGTTGAAAACGGCTACATTCTGCGGGCATTATCCGGAACGGGCAGTCTCTACTACGAACCCCACGGCTATCATTCTCCTACCCTAAAAGAAATGGATTCGATCGATGTGTTGGTGGTTCCCGTTGTCAATTTGAACATCCCCCTTCTCGGACCGATTATTCAGGGATGGGATTCAGCGATGGAGGTGACACAATGGCTCGAACCCCAGGCGATTTTACCCACGGCAGCCGGAGGAGATGTGGAGTTTGAAGGGGTGCTGCTGAAGGTTCTGCAACAGCGCGGGAGTGTGGATGAATTGAGGACGAAGCTCGAGGGGGCGAACCTGAAAACCCAAGTCATCGAACCCACTCCAGGAGAACGATTCGAGCTGAATTTCTCTGAGGTGCGATCGAATTAAATCCAGCTCGGTTCAGATACTATAGCAATTTTCGTTTAGGTTGACCCCACCGGGTAAGGGCGGGTTTTGAATCTATATTGCAGCATTGGAGACAAGTTAAGGTGGTTTTGGCTTTGTCAACCAGTCACTAATCGACCGAAAACCCGGAGTTGGGGGGTCTCCCCCCAAACCCCCCGCGCACAAGAGTGAAATCGCCCAAACGCTTTATTAGCAGAGGGTTCT
>JAXHUC010000081.1:0-29760 GCA_034189805.1 Cyanobacteriota bacterium | reverse complement strand
GGCGAGGTAGGCGACGTGTCCCCCAAAGCAAAACCCGATCGTCCCGGTGGCATCGGTGGTATTGGGCATGTTTTTGAGATGGTCGATCGCCGCTTGGGTATCGCCGAGGAGTTCGGTGGCGGTGGTTTGGACTTTGTACGATCGACCTAAAGCAACATCGGCTTCGGTATAGCCGATCTCGAAACCGGGGGCGGTGCGTTGGTACAATGCCGGGGCGATGGCGACGTAGCCTTGTTTGGCAATCCGGTCTGTAATATCGCGGATATGCTCGTTGACTCCAAATATTTCTTGAAAGACGACGATACCGGGAAATTTCCCCTCTCCCACGGGTTGGGCTAAGTAGGCATCGATTTGTAAATTGCCGTTGACAATTTTAACAGTTTTTGAATTTATTTTTTGTGCGGTCATTGTTTGGAAAAGGCATGATTCTAACGTTTCTAGAATATCGAGAAATTGGTGCGAGTTGAAGAGGCGATCGATAATATTTTTTAAGTGAAAAGATGACTTATAGCGGTTTTCACAAAGACAGAACCCAGACAATTGTAGGGGCGGGTTTAGCTAAAAATGTTGCCCTCACTGCGATCTAGTTTCAAAACCCGCCCTCACCTGGTGGGGTCAACCTAAACGAAAATTTCTATATATTTAAGGAACCACAAAGACACAAAGGACACGAAGGTCAAGCTCGGGAAATACAGGTATAGATCTGAAGTGTGGTTTCTCTAATTGTTCGATTCTAAAGGACGATCTAAAAATTCTCGAATAGATGTGGTAAATCGATAAATATTATCAAGGGGAATTGCTCTTTTAACACCACTTTATTAAAATTTTCTAGTGAGACTTTATCCCAGCCAATTCAATTGGCTTAGCCTTTCCCACGCTAATTTAATATGACGAGTTTCAAACATTTGCTTGCGATTATTCCAGTCATAAATCTTTTGAATCGCATCGTCTACTGTTTTCGCGTTTTCATAAGCAGCAACCCAGTGAACAGTTGCCAATAATTCCAGACTAAATGGTGTCTCAAACCCTTTAATAAGCTCGGCAACACGATTGAAGTGCTCTTGAGTATCTTGGCTTTTAGCTAGAAAGCTCTCTGCCTTCTCTGCGGCATGTCGTTTCAATTCTAAAGGCTTGTCTGGTCGATCTTCAGCATCTCCATAACCACTAATAAAATGACCTTCAATCAGACTGAGTACGTGTCGTAAATTCTCAGCATAAGGCCCATAAGGTGCTTTCTGATACTTCAATCGCAGAGGCTCTCCAGCTTCTTGCATAAAGTACATTAATTTGTGGACTTCGAGCAAAGTAATTGTTGGGTCCATGACTGCTGCTAAATAACGACGCATTAGTCCGAGTAAGGCTGCTCGTCCAACAGTCATCTTTGGAGTCTTTCTCTCTTTTACCATTGAGTTAACGTCTGGCGCTCCCACTGGCTCGAAAAGGAGAACTCTTATCTCTGGTAAAGATTGAAAAGCATCTACAATCATTGGACGAACTTCGATCCAATTTAATCCTCCCAATCCACACCCCAGTGGGGGGATGGCAATGGAGCTAATCTCTCGCTGTCGAACCACTTCGATTAAATCTTCAAGACCTCGCTCGATATCTTGAATGCGACTTTTACCTCGCCAATGACGTTTTGTAGGGAAGTTGATAATCAAGCGAGGGTTGTAAATACGATTGAGATCGCAGACAAACATTTTCCCAGGTTTAACTTGCTCGGTATCGCAAGCTCTTTTATAAGCTTTAAAGTTATTTGGAAATGCTTTGCGAAATTGAAGTGCTATGCCACGTCCCATAACTCCGACACAATTGACAGTGTTAACGAGTGCCTGTGCATCCGCTTTCAAGATATCTCCTTGGGTTAAGTCAATCATGAGCTTCGCGCCTCCCTTCAAAAATACCAACCTCGTTCTACGGTTACGATAGACCGATCTTCAACACCAGCGATCACCATTTTTGCCTGTGTTGCTACTGTATTATCGATCGTCCCAACTTTCTCAATTAATGTCCAGGGAAAGTAATCAAACATAAGAAATTCGGCTTGTTTCCCTTCTTTGACCCTAGAGTCTCGAAAATCTGTAGCTGAAACCGCAAACCAATCAAGTGAACTCAGTTTGGATGGGTCATTGTAAAATTGAGCAACGTGTGCGCTAGCATTTCGATCGCTAAAAGCCCAAGGAACTTGATGAGTCTCTGCCCAGCGAATAACGGTGTAAAGATCGGCTTGTAAATGCACGATGGGTCTTTGCCCGTCCCGATATGTCAGTTCCGGATGGTTGCCCTTGTGCAAAATGTAGAGCATTATCGATCTAGGGCAGAAATAGAAGGGTACGTACTGACCTACTTTCGTGCCTGGGGCAAGATACCTCTATCTCTTCGAGTCTACGTTGTTTAATTTTAGACATTCCTACTAAAGAACATTGTTTTGACATGGCGATGCGCTTGGCATCCGACATCAGATAGTTGCTCGATGCAATGCTAGCAAGATTATCGATATGAGTGATGTGATAAATTTTTGGATGGGACGGAGTTGAGGTCATACTAGTTGACAGGCTTTGTAAAGCTCCACTCATTGGGAGATCGCCAGCTTATTGAGTTTTTCATATAGATAGAATTCGATCGAAGTAGCGGGCAGTTCAATGAGAAATAGAAACGCAAAATTTCCTCGATAAAACTGCCCAGCCCACACTTAACAAGGCTGAAGATTGCGATGTATCCCCACCTTATGGAGCGTAATACCAATCCGGATGTACGATGAGGGGATTATCGCCGTTGATATTCCCGACATTGTGATAGGTACAGCTCAAAAAATAGCCGTGCGGCCAAACCTGACCGCCACTGGAAATTTGCCCTCGCTTCACACCACAACCGATTTTAGTGCTCTCGCGCCAGACCATTTGCGTATAGTGACCGCAAACCTCTCCAGCAACACAATCCCCGGAACTGTGGTCGTAGTTAAGGCGTTCGTCATCCCAATTGGTAACGCTACGGGCAACCGGTTGAACGTTACTCGCATCCGATGACATGGCCCATGCGAGATTTTCACCCAACTTTGCAGCTTGACCTTGCAATCCGGTCAGAGTGCTATATTGCTGCTGTCGCCAATCGTTAGCGCTATGTCCTTGGGTGCCGCTGGTATCGTTCGCCCATTGTTGGGCTACTTGTGCCGCAGCACAATCCCAGGTGACGGCTGGTAGTGGTGGTGTGCCGTCGGGAACGTGGCGGTCGGCATCTTTGCGAGAACGATTGTGTTCTAGGATGATTTGCTGAATTTCGGTGAGGGTGAGGTCGGTGCTACTTTGGGCACAAGCCGGTAGTGGAATCGCACTGACGTTATCTTGGTACCGATCGTAAAAAGCAGCAGCAGTATCCGTCGAGGTAGCTTGGGCGATGGGACTTGTGGCGATCGCAGGTCCGATAATTAGGGCAGCAGTCAGAATCTCAAACATATTTATCGAGTGATACGGCAATCTTTGGATATGTCAATTTCCTGTTATCCTAGGGTGTTTTCCTGAAAAGAAAAAGGTCGATCGCCCTGAATAAATATTGAAATATCGTCGATTCTTGACTCGATAATGTTGAGATATGCTCGATCGCCCCAACAGTTTTATGAGAAGACTCAAACTCAGTCGGGACGATCGCTAACTTTCTGGATGCGAGGACAACGGTTACTTAATCGAAAGACTTAACCTAAAGCCTTCTCAATGGCTGCTTTGAGCTTCGGATCGTTGGGAGGGGTTTGGGGGTCGAAGCGTTCGACGACTTCACCATCGCGTCCGACGACGAATTTGCCGAAGTTCCAAGAAATATCGGCACCCTCACCGACCAAAAACTGGTAAAGAGGGCTGCGGTTGCTTCCGTTGACATCCTGTTTTTCAAGCAACGTAAAGTCTACGTCGTACTTGGTTTTAGTGAAGTCTTTAATTTCGTCAGCCGTACCGGGTTCTTGGCTGCCGAACTGATTGCAGGGTACGCCGATAACGACCAAACCGCGATCGCCATATTCCTTATCCAGCTCGACGAGACCGCCGTATTGAGGAGTCAGACCGCACTGGCTGGCGACATTGACGAACAGGACGACTTTGTTATCGATCGCCTCGGCAGAAAGGGGCGTGCCGTCGAGAGTAGTTAGGTTTGTCGGTAAGGGCATTGTAGATGTCTATTTTTACAACGTCCCTTATTATCAGTCATTCCCGAGTCCACCGGGCGGGAAAATTTGATTTTGAGTTTGAATCGATCTTGTCGGTCTTATTTTTCCGATTCCCCTGCCGACTCTTCCGGCCAGGCTTGATTTTCCAAAGCAATCTGAACCTGCTGCCCCAAGGAGATCGCTAAAGAGTTGACCTCTTCGATATCGCCCAAGGGTTCGATAGGAATCGACACGGAAACCGCAACCCAAGGCAATCGCCGATCGGCAAGTTGAGCGCGGCGATCGGCCCAAAACCAGCGATTGAGATTGGGATGACCGCCACCGGGCCAAGCATACCATTGCAATACGGCGTAGGTTTGCCGCTGGTTCCACCCTCGGAAAAATCGAGCTTCGACGTTGGCAGGCGATCCATTGCCAACATCAGAGATACTGAACTTTAGCGCTCGGTTGGAGTCGGTTTTCCATCCCAACACGCCATTGGCCAAATCCCAATCGGTCCATTCCATCTGCGGTTGGGAAGAGGTTCCGGTTTTGCGGGTTTGAGGATGTAGGTACAACAACGCCCGAGTTGGGCCAGCCTGTGCGTTCCCATCAAAATTTCCGTCGGACTCAATTTCCTGTTTGAGCCATTCTCCCGCGCCGATTGTTAGTTCTTCCTGGGACACCGTCTGCCAATCGCTCAGTTCGATCCCATTTTTTGCCACCTCTTGGAGCGGTTTTATATTGGCAACTTCCGGGGCTTCCGTCCAAGTCCAGCGGCCCTGCAAGTAGTTGGGCAAAGTGCCCACAGCGAGCAAAACCAACAAAAAGAGCGGTACGACCCATTTCGAGATCGGATACCGACCCAAGAAACCGGGCAAATTCATCTTCGAACCTACGCGATCGTTATCGGATTGGGAATATTTTTCTTGACCTTCTGAGATTCTCATCCTCTCATCTCCTGTTATTTTGAGGCCCGATTGGGTGAATTGCTTTGGTGAATTGCTATTGAGCGGGTTCAGTATTGTCGGCATCCGAAGAGAGCAAACCGGCAACATTTTCCACCAGATTGAGAGTGGGAATGAGCAAACCGAGCATGACGATCGAAATTCCATCTCCACCCCAACCTTCGTGCAGCCAGTGAAAGAGATCGTCCCGACCCGTCCCGTAGAAGAAGGTCAAAATGGTGTTGCGAAAGACATTGGTGATGACGCTAATGGCGATCGCACAGCTCAAAAATGCAATACTTTTACCGCGAGAGGACAGAATCCCCGTCCAATCCAACAAGATGAGGGCGACGTAAATCGTGGTGAATAACATTTTAATCCCGGCGCAGTGGGGTGCGACTTCCACCATCCGGCCGCCGACTAAGAGATAGATCTCGGCAACGGTGACATTGAGGCCGAACATCGTGAGAATGAAACCTGCCGTCCCGGCGATCGCACTTTGCAACCACATCGTATAGGGCGCGATTAGATAAGGTAAATCGTTGGGGGTGGCGAGCAACACCAGCAGTAGCGGAAACCAGAACCCTCGCAAACCCTCAATTCCTTTGAACCAGAGGCAAATTCCCAGCAGCATCACCGGCAGGGAGAGGTTGACCAAATCCCACAAACCGCTCAAATAAAACGCGCCGGCCAAACCGATCGCAATCGCTCCGAGGAGGTTGGCTCGATCGGTCGAGTCGTGCCACCGATGGCGCTCTCGCCAAACCATATAAACTGCGTAGGGAATGCCGAGCAAACCGTGGCTGAAATATTCATGCTCGATACTAATGCTCTTATTGAGCCATCCATCTACCCAATGAACCATCAAAGGACCGTACATCACCAATAGCAAAACGGCGATGGCGATCGAGGGTAGATATCGATCGAGCAAGGCGGGAGATTTTTGTCGAACTTCCATGGTGATATCTAATTGAGCGATCGATCGGTTCGGTTGGTAGATGCACGAAGAATAGATTGTGACTGGCGGGAGCGATCGGGTTTAACCAGAATCGCGACATAATCCAGTCGATGGCGGGGATAGAGAGCAGATGGAGCCAAAAGCCCCGATCTTCCCCTCCATGCTATCCCCCAATTGTCAAGAATAGGAAAAAATCGATCGGCTCGTTGGCGATCGGGAAATTTAGGCTGCCGATAACCGACGGTTTGCCGCAGCGGCGATCGCTTCGACAACTTGATGGATTTGGTTAGCGCTCAAACCCGGAAACATGGGTAAAGAGAGAATTTGCTCGCACAAGGCTTCGGAATGGGGGAAGTCGCCCGCTTGGTAGCCGAGATATTGGTAAGCGGGTTGGAGGTGGCAGGGGACGGGATAGTGAACCCCGGTTTGGATGTTGCGGTTGTGGAGTTCGTCGGCAATGCGGTTGCGATCGATCGAAATTTCGGGATTGACGCGAACGACGTAGAGGTGATAGACGTGGCCGGTGTCGCACTGGTTCTGAATGGGGGCGATGCCCTGCGACTGAAGGGAAGCCAGTTGGGTATCGTACTGTTTTGCCGCCCAATTGCGTTGGTGGTTCCAAGTACTCAGGTGGGGCAGCTTGACGTTGAGAATGGCGGCTTGTAAGGTGTCGAGGCGGCTGTTGGTACCGCGATCGCGATGGATGTATTTCTGCGGCGCGCCATAGTTGCGCAGAGATTTGAGCTTTTCGGCAACCGCATCGCTTTGGGTCACCACCATACCGCCATTTCCGGCCGCACCGAGGTTTTTGCTGGGGTAGAAACTGAACGCGGCAGCCATCCCCACAGAACCTGCCATGTAGCCTTCTCGCTGGGCGAGGTGGGCTTGGGCGGCATCTTCAAAGATGATTACATTGTGCGCGTCGGCAAAATCGAGGAGTTGGCGGGGAGACACCATTTGTCCGTAGAGGTGGACGGGAACGATCGCCTTAGTGCGCGGTGTCACGGCTTTATCGGCGGCGTCTAAATCGATGAGGGCCGTTTGGGGGTCGCAATCGACCAAAACGGGAGTTGCCCCGGCGTGGAGAACGCCAATCAGGGTGGCGACGAAGGTATTCGCCGGCAGAATCACCTCATCTCCCGCACCGACTCCACAAGCTTGCAGTCCCAGGGCGATCGCATCGGTTCCGCAGGCAACACCAATGCCGTGAGGTACGCCGCAAGCAGAAGC
This sequence comes from Cyanobacteriota bacterium, assembly GCA_034189805.1. GTDB lineage: Bacteria > Cyanobacteriota > Cyanobacteriia > Cyanobacteriales > Geitlerinemataceae > Zarconia. The sequence goes on along the minus strand of JAXHUC010000081.1, from coordinate 22,493 downwards.
AAAGGTTGACTCGAACTCGCTCACCGCGCGACCTAATATATAATCTCCTTGCTGCAAGACGGTTTGCACTGCTTGTTCGAGCTGAGCTTGAATCGGTCGGTGCATCAAGCTGAGATTGACAAAGGGAACGGGAGTAGAAGTCCAATGCATGAGCGTAATCGAGATGTTGAATTGTGGTGTGCTTCTTCGACTGTAGCTGAAACAATTTGCGGGTGAGTTCAGCAAAATCACGTATTTATAACAAACTTTAAGAACGATTGAGGGACGGTAAAGTCATTTTTCGAGTTACCTCAATTGTCGGCTTATAAATACCCCGATCGTCCGAACTTCTTCCGTGAGATGGAATGTCCGATTCGGTCTTATGAATTCGTTTTCTTTCAAGTTTGCTGTCAAAGAGAGTTTAGCTGGGAGTCAGTGATGACATCGATCGCACAAATTTTACGAGAGTCGATCGATCCGTTTGATGCGGTCAATTTTCGACCGGGAAACTTTTGGCATGAATCTCCCAATTTAGAGCTAACAGTCGATTCAATTCATCGATCGGAAATCGAGCAAATTGTTGAGGTGTTCGATCGCATTTGTTTCGATCGGCAAACCCGCACGATTCTCTTATGTGGAGATTCGGGAGCGGGGAAAAGTCACCTGCTCGCTCGTTTGAAACAAAGATTAAATCATCAAGCCTTTTTCGTGTATATCGGTTCGTGGGTCGATCGCGATTTTCTCTGGCGGCATATCCTCAAGAATACCATCGATAGTTTGCTCGAAGTTCCTCAAGGAGAACTAGAATCTCAGCTACTTATTTGGTTGAAGGGTTTATCAATTTTTAAACCACCAAAACTGAGAGATGAGTTACTCGGCGATCGCCAATTATTTATTCAAAAAATACGCAATCGCTATCCTACTAACTTATATCACGCTCGCGAATTTTTTGGCATTTTATACGATTTACTCGATCGAGAGAAATTTTCAATCGCCTCGAATTGGTTGAAAGGAGAGTATTTAGACGAACGAGATTTAGCTCGCCTGCAAGTTAGACGTACCATTGATACTGAAGATGCCGCCCAAAAAATTTTAGTAAACTTTAGCAGACTTTCAATCGACACGCTCCCGATCGTACTGTGCTTTGATAATTTAGATTGTATTTCTGGAGAGTCTAAAGGAGAAAAAAACTTACAGTATCTTCTCAACTTTAATTCTACCATTCATAATGAAAAAATTAAAAATTTCTTAATTATTTTCAGCTTAATTACCCATACCGCACGTCTATCTATTAGTCGAATGCAACCTTCGGATTTAGCTAGAGTCGATCGACAAATTACGCTCAAGCCGATCTCTTTGCCCCAAGCAGAGTTGCTCTATCAGCATCGACTCTCGCCGCTTCACGAACGCGCGAACCCAAAACCCGAATCTTCAATTTTTCCCTTAAATCGAGCGACTTTAGCACAAAGTTTTCCGGGCGGAAAAACAAATATCAGGAATGCTCTAGAAATTGGCAGAAGACTCGTTTTTAATTATAAAACAGGTCATTTAATCTATTCTGAAGAGATCATTGCAGCCTTTCGTGTAGTTTGGTGGCAAACTTTCGATAAGATGCAAGTTCGCATCACTCGAGTTCGTCAGTTTTCTTCCATAGAACTCATCCGAATGCTCAAACAAGTCTTTTTTGCTTTAAACATTAAAGTTGACAGTCAAGGTAATTTTTTTCCCGATCGATATACATCCTCAACAATTCGTTACGACTTCCAGAATTTAAAAATTGGTTTGATGTGGATAGACGAGCCAAATCTGACGTATTTCTGTCATACGATGGAAGTCGCTTGTGAGGTTTTCGAACGCGGTGGGTGCGATTCTCTGGTGTTAATTCGTTCGGCAGGACTTGGGAGGAAAATCGATCGAGGATATCAACTCTACGAACAAATTTTTACCCAAAAAAAACATACTCATCTAATTCCCAGTCTCGAATCAATTTGCTGTTTAGCCACCTATAAAAATTTATTATCGGCAACTTTAGCTGGAAATTTAGTCGTGGGAGACCAAAAGATTACCCTTCAAGGATTGAGGCAACTCGTTCGAGAATCGCAAGTGTGGCAGAACTTTCCATTACTGCAAGATTTGAAAATTATTCCTCAAATTGTTAACGATTCTAGACGGTTTGAGTTAGCAAGAGTATTTGCAATCGACTTGATTAAAAAACAGCAGTTAATCGGACGAAAGCTATTAATTAACAAGATAATTGCGCGGTTTCCCCAATTCGATCGATTGACCCTCGATCGACTGATCGAGCGTATCTGCGAAGATCGTCAAATTCAAATTCTCGACCCCGATGCAGCTCCCGACGAACAATTAATCTGTATAATATCTAGTTAGGAGATCTATAAATTAGAGTGCCCATCGTCGATCTCCATTTCTATTTTTTTAAGGAATCTAAGCCTATACTGACTCGAAGACAATCAATTGAATGGAAACCAAAACAGTAAAATTTATTTTAAAGTTATTGGGTTTTGTTAACTATCGAGCCTCAATTTCCGATCCGAAACTTAAACCCAATTCTAAAACTTCCGCTAGAGAATGTCAGAAAATCTGTCGAGAACTCTGCAATCGGGGTTGGGTGGCACGTACTGAGGAAGTGAAAAAACTCAATATTTTACTCCCCGGAAAATCTCTTTTAAATATTGCTCCAAGTCATGTCCCGATTTCAGAAGCCGAACTTCAAGTGCTTCAAGCCAGTGCGAAAGGAACGATCGCACCGGGAAAAATTAAAAACGTTCCGCCTCATCAACGACAAGAGATAATTCAAGGTTTAATCGATCGGGGTTTTATCGAAGCTGTTGAGACAAAAATTAAAGAAGTTTGGCTGACGGAATTGGGAAAAGCCTATTTACGAGACGAGTTTCATCCCAAGGGAACCAACGCAGCCTACAGTGGCAAAATGCTCGATAACTACGTTTGTTTTTTACGGCAGTCGCTTCGAGAAGAAATCGCTGTAGAACCGCCAGCATCGACAACGGAACCGCCTTCCGATATGGGTGCGATCGATTCACCCAGCGACGATCGAATTTTAGAGACAATTCGCAATTTAGATCGTCAACTGGGGACGGATAATTATTTACCGATTTTTCACCTGCGACAGAAGTTACCGATGCTGTCGCGAGATGAGTTAGATGCGGCATTGTATCGCTTGCAACGAAACGATCGCCTGGAGATGAGTTCTCTCACCGATACGAGTCCTTATACCAACGCGCAAATTGAGGCGGGAATTCCCCAAAATATGGGAGGGCCGCTCTTTTTTCTGATGATTTCCGATCGATCGGAATCTGAATTTGCCGCAACTTAACCGTAGACCCTTATTTTTGACGATCGCATGGCATCCATTGAGGAAATTATTCAACGCGCTGTCAATCCATTTGATACGATTTCGGCGAGATACGGAAATTTCTGGAGCGAATCTCAAAACCCGAAACTGACTGTTAATTCTATTCACCAAGAGGCGATCGAGAAAATTGAATCGGTTCTCGATTGTATTGCTCGAGATAATCGAATTCGGACGATACTACTTGATGGAGATTCGGGGTCTGGTAAAAGCTATTTGTTAGGAAGGCTCAAACAACAGCTCAACTCGAAAGCGTTTTTCGCCTATATCGGTTTCTGTAGTGATAGTGAGTATATCGTACGCCATATCTTGTGGCACACTGTCGATAGTTTGATGCGAGTTCCCGAGGGTCGAAAACTTTCGCAACTTTTGCTCTGGTTTAAGAGTTTATCGGTCTTTAAAAAGAGAGGTGCGATGAAAAAGTTGTTGACCGAACGCAATCTTTTTATCCGCAGTTGCAACCAGGCTTACCCTACCGGAATTTACAATCCCAATAAGTTTTTTGGAGTGTTGTACGATCTCACCCAACCAGAACTTCACCATCTGGCTTGTCAGTGGTTCAAGGGAGACGATCTCGATGAAGAAAGTCTAAATGCTTTACAGGTTAAAACCTCGATCGAATCCGAACACGAAGCGCGAAAAATTCTTGAAAATTTGGGAAAACTTTCCGATCGAAATAACCCGATTGTCTTGTGCTTCGACCAACTCGACCATAGTAATATTGCATCGGTATTTCGAGAAAATACCAATTTTCATAATGAAAACCTCAAAAACTTTTTGGTCGTTATGAGTTTGGTTACTGATATTTATCGCCAAAATATCGATAAGATTACCCAATCAGATAAAGCTCGGATTAATGAGAGTATTACTTTAAAGTCTATTAGTCTCGATCTCGCAGAAGAACTGTGGCGAGTGCGACTGCATCCCCTGCACCGACGAGCCAATCCCCGACCGACCTCACCGATTTATCCCTTAAATCGCCAACAACTCGAATTAAAGTTTCCTGGCGGTAAAACAAATATCAGAAATGCGATTATTTTAGGAAAAGAACTCATCGATCGATATGTCGGAGGAAATGAGTTTGAAACTAAAAATCCTCTCGATGAATTTAAAAAAGTCTGGAATATCGAGTTTAAAAGTCAAAAAGATACACTTCGATCGATCCACAACTTTTCTTCTTTCGAGCTGGTGCAAATGCTCGAAAATAGCCTCGAACTCTTCCAGGTCGAACATCTCAATCATAGTATTTTGGGGACGAACAAGCAAACGCGCTACTCTCTTGAGTATCAACCCAGTCAAACGCGCCAAAAAATGGGTGTAGTTTGGTCGGAGGATGCCAACTTGACGAAGTTTTGTTCTTTAATGAAATCTTGTCAAAAGGCGATCGCCCAAAATGATTTCGATCGCTTTTATTTAATTCGATCGGCAAGTTTAGGAAAACAGACGAATAAAGGTCATCAAATTTACACATCTATTTTTAATAAAGCAAACCAAATTCATATTATTCCCCATCTCGATTCTCTCTATTACTTAGCTACTTACTATAACTTACTCAATGCATCGCGCGTGGGAGAACTGGTGATTGGCACTCAAGTTCCCAATATCGAACAATTACAGGATTTTGTGCGCCAATCTCAGGTTTTGCAAAAATGTCTGCTTTTACAAGAGTTGGAGGGAGTGATGACAAGGGAAAATAGGGAGGAAGACCAACCTCAAGAAAAGATGATATCGGGTCTCGAAAGCGAGATAAAGCCCTGTATATTAACCATCCTCAAACAAGAAAACTTTATTGCGATCGGTACGATTCTTACCAAAACTCGCGAACAGATTGGCAATGATTCGATTTCCGAGATGCAAATTATGCGGATGCTTCAGAAATTAGCTCGAGAATATCCAATTACGACGATTGGGGATGAGTCAAAAATCGAATCTTGTTTTGCCTATTGGAACCCCGAACATCCGTAAGCGAGAAAGAAAAACACTCTAAAATAATAGCATTTTAAAGAAAAAATTGGTATCGATGTATTTAACCCAAGCGACGGAAATTCAAGCAGCGATCGAAATGCTATCATCGGCAAACCTGCTGTGGCTAGATACGGAAACCGCCGACTGGCGAACCAAATCTCCGACGATTTCTCTGATTCAAGTTCTCGCCGATGCCGACGATCGCACGGGAGAGTCAACTTATATTTTTGATGTTCTCGATCGTCCTGAGCTAGTTAAATATTTTATCGAAAAAATTATTGCCAATCCCGAAATTGAAAAGGTTTTTCATAATGCCAGCTACGATTTAAAATTTCTCGGGAAAACCCAATCTGAAAATGTGACTTGTACTTTAAATCTCGCTCGAAAAATTTCTAAGAAACGGCTGGGAACTTCCAACCTCAAACTTAAAACCCTTGCCGCCGAACTGTGCGGATTTACCGATGTCGATGCCGAATCTCAAAGTAGTAACTGGCGGCGACGACCGTTAAGCCAACAACAGCTAAAATACGCCCAACTCGATACTGTTTATTTAGCCTGGGTTCATCGGCAGCTACTGACATTTCTGACTCCGAAATCTATCCCCGATCGGGAAAATTTATTGGCGGCAGCAACATCCGATCGCTCTGCATTGAGCGTGACGAACGTTCGAGTTGCCTTTGAATGTCCTCGCTTGTTTTATTTAGAACGACGCTTTGGCGGTAAGACAGTATTTCTTCCCAGAACTCAGTACGCTGCCATTGGCAATCCCTTCCATCAATTGGCACAAGAATTTGTCGAACTCGCGATCGCCGATACTCGATTTCGATCGCTGCTCGCACCCGCTGCCGAACAGCTCAACGTCGAGGAAGTGGCGCAAGAAATGCAGCAACTTTTCTATACCCTCAAATTTCATCCCTACCTGCAATCCGCGGCGGCAGATAAACCCCATTTAGCACCCACTCTCTATCAAATTTGGCAGGGAGTTTGCGGGTTAATTCGTCATTATGCCGGGTTGTTGGTGGCAAATCGATACCACTCTCACGGCAATGCTACCCTCTCGCAAACATTTGTCGATCGCGAACTTAGGGTACAGGCACAATTCCAGTTACCCGACGGCACGAAACAACTCGTCCGGGGAAAGTTTGATAGCCTCATTTGCGATTTGGCGAACGGTCGTTTGTGCGCGGTGGAGTACAAAACTTACCAAGCTGCCGATTTGTCGGCCCAGGTGGCCCAGGTGGCGCTGTACGCCTACATGTTGCAGCAGCAGAGAAACCAACCGGTGGATGCGGCGGTTTACTGCGTGCTGCCGGAGTTTCGGGAATATCGGTTTTCCTGGGAAGAACTCGATCGCACCGTCCACCAACTGATTCCCCACAAACTGGCGCAGATGCAGGAATGGCTGGCGTGGGAACCGCCGCAACCCAATCCGCCGCCACTGACTTCCCAGTCGCATTTGTGCCAGATGTGTCCCCAGCAGCAGAAATGCCAGAGTTATTTTCCGCAATCCCCACCCGAACCTCCGGTTGCATACCCCACCATACCGGAAGCGGCCAAATCGACTGCCAAATCGACGACTGTATCTGGACCCCGAGAACATCGAGACGCGAAACCTACCCCGACTCCCGAACCCACCCCGACCCCGGAAGTGGACGACCTCGCCGAACAACTCGTCGCTGTTTTGCAATCCTTTGGGGTGAATGTGGATTATCGCGGCGCATCGGTGGGGCCGGCATTCGTGCGGGTGAGGCTCAAACCGAAGTTGGGGGTAAAGGTGGTTTCGATTTTGAATCGCAAGGCGGATTTGCAGGTGCAGTTGGGAATTCCGGCATTGCCATTGATTGCGCCGCAGCCGGGATACGTGAGCGTCGATTTACCCAGACGAGATCGGCAAATCGCCCATTTCGAGCAGTACGTCCAACCCACCTCAACCCCCGCCACGGCTCCGGTGCGGGTTGCCATCGGCGTGAATTTAAACGGCAAACTCGTCGAGGCGGATTTATCCGACCCCAACACCTGCCACTTTTTGGTGGGGGGAACGACTGGGAGTGGCAAAAGCGAGTTTCTGCGATCGCTCCTCCTCAGCTTGCTGCAACGCCATTCCCCCACACAGCTCAAAATTGCCCTCGTCGATCCCAAACGAGTGACGTTCCCGGAATTCGAGCGGTTGCCGTGGCTGCTGTCTCCGGTGGTCAAAGATAGCGATCGGGCGGTGGAATTGATGGAAGAATTGGTGGCGGAAATGGAACGGCGATATCAGCTTTTTGAAGCTTGCGGCTGCCACGATTTACCTAGCTACAACCACAAACAACCCGATCGACCCGAACCTCCGATCGTTTGTATTTTCGACGAATACGCCGATTTCATGACCGATAAAGAGATTCGCGTCCCCCTCGAAGGGAGTATCAAACGGTTGGGTGCGATGGCGCGGGCCGCCGGAATTCATTTAATTATCGCCACCCAGCGCCCAGAAGCTAAGGTGGTAACGCCGATTATTCGATCGAACTTACCCGGACGGGTTGCCCTGCGGACGGCAAGCGAGGCGGATTCGGCGATCGTTTTGGGCAGCAATCGCAAAGAGGCGGCGTATTTGTTGGGGAAAGGGGATTTGCTCTATCAGGGAGGAGGCGGGTTGCATCGGTTGCAGAGTTTGTTTGCCAATGCGATCGATCTTGTTGGGAGATAAAGATGGGTTGAAGGTCGTATTCTCCATTCCTATAAATTTTTAGATACTCACCTCTCCAACCAAGTCACTAAATCATCAAGGGTCGAGAAATCCAACAACGCCAAATTCAATTCTTCAAGTTGTTCCCACGACAACCGAGTAATTTGCTCCGATATCGGACTGGGTAATTCTCCCAGGGTACGAGAAAGAAGCTGCAAGATAAGAGATTGTTGGCGTTTCAGAAGTCGCGATCGTTCCGCTTGACGACCTTCAATCCATCCCTCCTTTCTGGACGTATTCACCACGTTATTCAAGTCGCGATAATACTTGAGACTATTTTCATAACTATCCCGTTCTGGGGGGGAGAAGTTGGCAATTTCAGCCACCTCAAATAATTGAGAGAAAATCGATTCTTGCAAGGGTTCGGGACGATCTCTTAAATCTGGCAGGTGCTTGAGTAAAAATAACCACTTATCCAAATGGGTCTCTAACTCTTCTAGGGTTTTGGTAAATTTGGGCAACTCGATATAGACGAACTTCAGTTTCTCGTAAAAGACCTCACAGTGTTGATTTTTTAACTGCACCGTATGAATGAGAGTGTCTTCGTTCTTGTGATCGTCAAAAACGAAATCTAACACTCCTATGGTATATACCGCTTTGAGTTGGTAGTCCCAATCCCCTTTGACAGCTTGCTCTTGAATAGGAAATGTCGCGTAGTAGACACTTCTATCCTTGAAGAAGTTTTGTTTAGCTTTTTGAATTTCGACGATAAATTTTTCTCCAGTTTCCCCTTCGCAGTAGATATCAAAAATGGCTTTGCGATCGAGAGTTGTATTCCCTAAACTTTCGTTGCGTTTGTAGATGACATCTCGAATGCGATGGTGTTCGGGAAGGAGCGTATTCAAGAAATCGATAAGTAGGGCTTTGTTCGGTTCTGTTCCGAAGATCCTTTTGAACCCGAAATCTGTGAGGAGATTGATGTAGCGCTCTTGTAGAGGAGAAGCCATGAAAAACGTTGAAGCTGTTGTCCGGGTATCCTTATTGTAGCAGTCCACTTATTACGTATTACCGATCGCCGATCGCTTCAAAAAACGTGCTATGGCGATTCTCTCTTGAACGAGGTACATATCGAAGGCAGGTTTTGATTTATAAATCTCAGTAAGAGCAAGATTTTTAGCTAAACCCGCCCCTACATTGGTCATACCTCACCCATTTGAGAAACGCTATACTATATAAACTGCAAATTTCAACCGATATCCTCATTCCCTTAGCGATTGCGATATCTTTCCAACATTAAACTCACAATCTTCCAAGGGGCGATCGAAACAGTTTTGGTCTCTCGATCGAACTGGGATAAATCTCGGCTCGATCGCTCCAATAGATTCACCACAGCTTCAATTTCTAAACCCATTGCTCCACCCAATTCCAAATTCGTCGCTTCTCCCGCACATTCGTAGCCCCGTAAAATCCATTTCTCAGAATTATCTTCCGATCTTTTCAACGCCATTAAAATAAAGTTTCTAGCCGATACGTTCAAAAACTGCACCATCGAACTAGATTGCATAAACTTAAATTGAGAGTCAATCTTTCCCGAAACTTGAGAAGTGGAAAAATCCCGAACTAGCAACGGAAAATTAAGTTCGTAGCCGGAACGAACGGTCTGTGCTTCTTGCCAGCTTCCGGCGTGGGGATAGATAGCATAGGTAAAATGATGAGTTCCCAAATCTGCTTGCGGATCGGGCCAAGTTGCCCCCCGTAAAAGTGTCAGTCGCAATCGATCGCATTTGGCATCGCTACCGTACTTACAATCATTGAGAAGACTGACACCGTATTTTGTAGCATTTGAAGTAAGATTAGAAGCGAGATTTTCGCCAGTTAAATCGATCCAATGGAGGTGGGGAACTTCCCATTTTGCCCGATCGGCTGGAGTTTGGGGTCGAGTCGGTCGAGCGATCGCCCCGCAGGGCATTTCTGAAGTCGCCACCTCAGCTTCAAAGTTGAAGTGAAACGCCGCTTTCACCAAAACGTGGCGTTCGTACCAATCGACGGTGGTTTCGATCTTCAGAACTCGGGAGTGGCAATCGAGAATGTAGTCTTGACAAAATCGAGAGCGATTGAGAAGGCGAACCACCCGCAGCCGCGATCGCAATTTTCCTCGTTCCACCCATTCAATTTGATGCAAGCTGGGTTCGGGAAGGGGATGTTGGTTGTAATTGGGATCGATATTCCACGCATCCCAATATTGCCCCCGATCTGCAAACGCTTGGAGTTGATTTCCCCCATCAGATGCGAGGACTTCAAATCGATCGAGTTTATCGAAAATGCTAGTTAAATTACCCGTTTGCGAGTCAACAGTCACCCGCAAAAACTGATTTTCTAATACCCAACTTTCTGCGTCTAAACGGTTAGTTTTGACAGTTTTCTCTTTTTCGGGTATGCTACTGATATTCTGAGGTATGTTGTAGCCAGTTAGCTCCTCTTCACTCGGCGATATACCAGTCTCAGCCACCTTTTCCCCCAACCAAAACAACCGACACCCCACCCCCGGCACTGATTCGGCGAGGAAGAGAATCTGGGAGTCGAAGGCGAGTTGGGTGGGAACCGGATTTCCCTCTCCATCGAAAACCTGAGAGCTGAGGTCGCTATCGTTTCCGGCGATTTCTACAACTTGCGATCGCTGCCAATTGAGAGGATTGAAGATGAAAATCGGCTTGGCATCCGGCTGAGGCGCGGGCGGTAGCCTCATGCAGGTTGCCAGGGTTTGTAATGCCGATTCGAGCAGTTGGGAACTGGTCTGTTTGGCTGCGCGCCACTCGCGATCGGCATCGACGTACACCTCCGGAATAGCAGAACCCGGTAAAATATCGTGAAACTGATTGAAAAGTACCTGCTTCCACGCCGTTTCTAACGCCCTTTGGGGATAGGAAACTCCGGCAGCAAGGGTTGCGAGGGAAGAGAACAATTCCGCTTGATAAAGTAGCTGCTCGCAACGACGATTCGATCGCTTTTGGTCGGCATGAGTGGTGTAGCAACCGCGATGATATTCGAGGTACAGTTCGTCGTTCCAAACTGGCAGAGACTTTGCCCCATCGGCGTTGATTTCCGCTTCAATTGCTTTTAAGTAATCCGCCGCACTGATAAACGCCATCTCCCCGAGAATCCCCGACTGCTGCCAGCGTTCGACGGTTTCGAGCATATCCCGCGTCGGACCGCCCCCGTGGTCTCCCACTCCGGGCAACCAAAGCGATCGATCCAAACCCGTTTTTTGTTGAAATTCAAAAGCGTAAGTTGCCATTTGTACCGGGTCGATATCCTGCCCGATCGGGGCGGACATCAAACTCAAAATTTCACTGCCATCGGGAGACTTCCAGTTAAACAGTTCGTCGGGAAATTTCGTCGTATCGTTCCATCGCAACTTTTGGGTGACAAAATATTGAATTTCTCCTTGTTTGAGGATTTGGGGAAGCTGCCAGCAAAAGCCAAAACTATCGGGAAGCCAAGCCACTGGAGAAGGACGATCGAATTTTTCTTCGGTGTAGCGTTGACCGTAAAGTACCTGACGGACGATCGATTCGCCGGAAATAATATTCAGTTCCGGTTCTACCCAAAGTCCCGCCGCAACTTCCCAATTTTCCTGCTTCACACCTGCCTGAATTTGGGTAAATAGATCGGGACGATGGGTTTCGATCCAGTGGTACAGTGCAGGAGTCGAATGGCTGAAAATGAGGTGAGGAAACTCGGCTTGTAAATTTAGTGCCGAAGCAAAGGTATTCTGCGCCGCTTCCCAAGTTTCTCGCACCGGCCACAACCAAGCCATATCTAAATGTGCGTGGCCGAGTAAGTAAATTTTCGATCGAACTTGACTGAAATCAGTTGCGAGGGTTTGATGGAGAGAAAATAGGGAGCGATCGAACGTATCCTTGTCAAATTTTAGAGCAGATAAGGGAATTGCTTCGAGATCGGAAATGAGTTGGATTAATTTTTCGCGTTTGGACGTTTCTAAGGTTTCGATCTGGCGATAGATAATTTCGAGTTCGTCGGCAACAAAACCCGGATCGAGTTGAGGCGATTCCGGATTCTCGAATAAAAAATGAGACGTAACTAACGCGCCATCATCGTGTCCCGGACTGACTAAGCGCAAAGTAACAGCAATCTCTTCCCCCGGTTCGGCAGTCTCTCGCAGGAGAACTCGCGTCCAACAATCGAATAAATCTCCTCGATGCACCAAATTTCCATCGACGAAAATTTGCGCGTCTTCCGCCCACCATCGCAGCACCAAACGTAACGTTAACCCTGCCAGGGGATACTCATGTAAAACCGTCGGCACGCGGAAGGTTTGACCCAACCACAACACCCGTTTTCCTTTCGACCAAGCCACGTGAGCGCGATCGTTTAACGTTACCGTTTGCCAATCGGGCCAATTGCTCGAATCGGTTGCCTCGGCAATCGGCAACTCCCCCTCGAAAAACCGCCAGCGATCGCGCGCCTCAACCCGTGTCAGTTGGCGCAGTTTGTTAATGGATGCCAAAATTAAATCTTCATCCATCCCCGAAAATCCTTCTTAAGAGTGAATCTCGCACTTCGCATTCAGCCATGCATTGTTGAGTGCAGCATCGTCAGCCTCGATCGATCTCTACGCTTTTTCGCCCAAGCTAGAAATTTATCATCCTTTGGTGCGAGTCTGTTGCCAGTTTCTGGTTTTGAGCGGCACGATCGAGCTAGACGGCTAACCGGTCGCAATATCCGTATTCCCCTCCTGCGGCGAGAAACGCGATTCATTCTATAATAAATAGTAGAAAAAGTGGGTCAGTTCAATCGCACCGCATCCGATCGTTCCTTTTATCTGAAAGGAGAATTCACCGATCGCCCGCCCAATTCTGCCTTCTTTTCCAGGTTCTTCCCAGGTTGGTAATATATGCCTGCTTCCTCCAGTCGCTATCAAAGCCGATTTCTGAATTTTATCGTCGAACAGTCCCAAAAGCTGACCGATCGCACCGCACTGACGTTCAGACAACTCAAAGTCGCCACGATTTGGGGAATTCAGACCGTCGCTTACCCCTTCTACGCCCTCGCACAAGCTGTTGTCGAAACGATGGGTCGGCGATTGGGAAGCGCGGCAAAATCGCAACCGGTATTGGAAGAACCTGCAACTTCTGAATTAACCACTCCCATCGATCGCATTTTGGCAGAGGTGCGAAAAGAATCGGCAAGCGAACCCGATCGAACCTCAAATCCTTGGTCTCAAGTCGGTGCCACTTTAGCTCGTTTTCTCCGTGCGAGTTTCGAGGTATTTAAACCGGAAAAATCTTCTTCAGATACAAACGATTTATCCGTAGGGATTTCTAACCCGAAATTGCACCTTCCCACTTCAGAAACCGTGCGGGGAATTGCCAGTTCTCTTTCCAATCGCCGTTTAGTTTTAGTCAGCCCAGAAAATCAAATTTTTGATGGATTGAGTCTCGAACGACAAAACCAAATCGAACGGCGCATCCTCGCAGAAATTGCCGATCGCGAACCTCCGCAACAAATCCCCTCAAAACCGATCGTCAATCCTGCGGAAAATTTGGCAGATGAAACAGACACAAATCCTAATTCCCTCGCATCTCAACTCTCCGATTTGGAAACCCGCCATCGTGCCTCCTGGGAAAAGGTGCAAAAGCTGACCCAATCCTCGAAAGAAACGCTGCAAGCAACATTTCAAAGTACTTTTTCAAATTGGTTTCCCCAAACCGATGTGCGAGGATTTGATTCCGATCGAAATGCTGTAGAAGATCCGTGGACTTCTGCCAATTCCAAGGGAAATTATCCAGTTTCTCGATCTGCAAATATTCCCCTCAAACCCAACCAACCGATCTCCTTCAAAATTCTCCCCCAACCCGCCTCAGTTGAGACTCCTAAAAAGAAGAAGTTTCTCGATTTTGTCAAGACAAACCTAGCGGCTCTCAATAATTCTTCACTCGTTCGTTCGTCTGAATCGAGTGAGAATTTCGACTCGATCGAGATTCCCAAACCCAGCCTTGCCGAAGACCTCACCACGTTAATTCGCGGCGCGATCGACGATATCACCCGTCAAATAGATCGATCGACGCTAACCCCTTCAACGGAGAATGACGACTTTAATTTCTGGCAGCAATTTCCCGTTTCTAACCTCTCTCCGACTCAAAACAGACCAAACGAAACTCTAAATGCTCTGGTAAAAACCCTGCCAGAAGCGATTCAAAACTGGCAAGAATCGACCCAAGAATCGGCTTTCGTTACCCCATCCAAAACCTCTTCTAGTTCTAGAAACGAATGGATAGAAACGACGGTTACCTCAATGGGATATGCCAAATCATTCCTCGATCGTGCTTTAGAGTGGCTGGACTCGGCAGTCTTTTGGCTTGAAGAGCAACTCCTGAAGCTGTGGCAGCAGGTTCGCCAGCTTTGACCCGACTCTAACTGTCTTCAACGATCGACCATTGATGAGGTGCAACTCAGCTTGCTCTCGCGTTCTGGAGAATTGTAGACAATTCGTAAAAGCTCTAGAATTAACCAACGTTCGAGAATTCGAGTGATGGGGGTGCTTCTCCCACAGACGGAAGCCCTTGCACTGCCGATCGATCCAACAAAAAAACGATCGACCTATAATATGAGGGTATTGCGCTTCAAATAATACCAACCCTGCTTCTCCCAAACCCCAATGCAACTTGCCTTCCCTCCCGAAATCGAAGCCTTTATCCAACGGCAACTCAAGAGTGGCAAATATCGCAATCTCCCGGATCTCATTTTGAATGCGATCGAGCTACTGCAAAAGCAGGATGATATTTACGGGGGAAGGTTGCTCGAACTTCAGCAAGATGCACAAATCGGTTGGGAAGCATCTCAAAAGGGGCAGGTTGTTGATGGACGAACTGCTATGGCTCAAATTCGGGCCGATTTACGGGAACGCTACGGAAATCCTGACGCATGACTGGGATATTTCGTCTCACCGATCCGGCAATTCAGGATATCGAGCAAATTGCGGATTACATCGCTCAACAATCGGGGCTAGATCGAGCGGAGGAGTTTTTGACCGAACCCCAACACGCGCCGGATATCACCCTTCCTTCTTCGGAATCGGCAAACACACCACAAAACAAGTCTTTCCCGGACTCGATTCTACTGAAATCGTTCCCCGATGGCGATTTTCGACGATGCGGCGCACGACATCGAGTCCTAACCCCGACCCTTTACCCATCTCCTTCGTGGTAAAGAACGGCTCGAAAATGCGAGACTCGATTTCGGGGTCGATCCCCGTTCCCGAATCGATAATTTCCACCCGCACGTAATTTCCATCTCGGCAGGTGTTAATTTTTAGGGTTCCCTCGCCATTCATAGCGTGAATCGCATTATCGATTAAATTCGTCCACACCTGATTGAGTTCGCTGCCGTAGGCGCAAATTTGCGGTAAGTCGGGATCGAATTGACGCTCGACGGTAATGCCGTATTTGAGCTTGTGCGTCAGCAACCGCAGGGTATCTTCGAGTCCCTTGCGAACGTCAACCCGTTGCTGCGCGCCCCGATCGAGGTGAGAATAGGATTTCATCGAACACACCAGCTCGGAAATCCGTTCGGCTCCCCGCAGTCCGTGGTGGATGGTAGACATCACATCAAACGAAAGCGCCAACCAGCGAATCCCCTGGTCTCGCAGTTCGGTGCTATCATCGCGCCAGCGTTCCATCATTTGGTCTAGGGTGGCCGTTTCGATCCCGGCTGCGGCCAGGGGTTCGGTCAGCTTCCAAGCCTCTTTCACCCCGTAATCTTCGAGCCAATCGAGCAATTCGTCTTCGCGATCGCTCATGGTCATCGCATCGGCAGACGGATTTAAAATCGCTTCGTAGCCCCGCTCTCGTAAGTCTTGCCACTCCTGGGTATGTTCCGGGTCGGGATTGCGCTGACCGTAAATTAAGTTCATTTCTTCCAATTCGCGCATGGCCGGAACCACATCTCGCAGCGCCCGAACCAGAGCTGCCGCCGGATTGTTGAGTTCGTGAGCCAGTCCCGCCGAAAGGGTTCCCAACGCCGCCATCTTCTCCCGGCTGCGGATGAACGATTCTAACCCTCGCGATCGCTGCTGAACCACGCGAAAAATGCTGCGCTCGAAGTCCCGACACTCGTGTAAGAGAGTCAAGAAATCCGAGCTGTCAATTTTGTAGAGGTGGCAGTCGGTGACCGCTCGCACGGAAACGAGCACCGGCTCGTCCACCAGAATAGGGATTTCCCCAAAAAATGCCGGGGATTCGTGTTGACCGATGGGCATCTCGATCCCTTCGCTCAGTCGAGTCAGACTGACTTTACCGCAGGCAAGAATGAAGAAGCCGTCGATCGGTTCGCCTTCTTCAACTAAAACCGTTCCCGCTTTGAAATCGACTACCTCGGCGCGATCGCAAGCCCATTCAAGCCGTCCTTTCGGCAAGGTTTGGAACGCTTCTAACGCCAGTATTTCTTCAATGCACAGCACGATCGCTTCCTCACAAATGACTCAAATAGCGGTGGACGAACTGAACGCAAATACTCCCTTCCCCAATCCCGGAAGCCACGCGCTTAATCGAACCGTGGCGTACGTCACCGACGGCAAAGATACCGGGGACACTGGTTTCGAGCAGGTAAGGCGGGCGATCGAGCGACCATTCTTGGAGGCGCTCTTCCGCACCATCGAGATCGGGTCCAGTGAGGATAAAGCCGCGTTCGTCCCGCTCCACCAATCCATCGAGCCAATCCGTCCGAGGAACTGCCCCGATAAAGATAAATAGGGACTTCGCCGGCAGGGTTTGCACTTCCCCCGTTTGCGAGTTTTCGATCGCCAGAGATTCCAGCCGCGTTTCCCCCTTGGCTTCAATTACGCTCGAGTGGGTCCAAACTTCGATATTTTCCGTCCCCTCAATTTGGTCGATCAGGTACTGGGACATACTTTTGGTCAGAGATTCCCCCCGCACCAACATCGTCACTTGGCTCGCAAACCGGGAAAAATACATCGCCCCCTGTCCGGCAGAGTTTGCCCCGCCTACCACGAACACATGCTCGTCCTGACAAGACATCGCCTCGGATTGAGCTGCCCCGTAATACACCCCTGCCCCTGTCAGGCGATCGACTCCGGGAATCTTCAGCCGCCGCCAGGAGACCCCCAGCGCCAAAATTACCGCGTGGGCCGCGAGTCGTTCGCCATTTTGCAACGTAACGATCCGATAGTCGTTTTCGACTTCGATCTTCGTCGCCTCTTGGGGAGTGAGGATTTCCACGCCGAAGCGTTTGGCTTGAGTGACGGCGCGACGGGCAAGATCGGCACCGCTTAAGCCCACCGGAAACCCGAGGTAGTTTTCGATCCGAGAACTGGTTCCCGCCTGACCGCCGGGGGCTTCTCGTTCGATGGTGACGGTGCGCAATCCTTCAGAAGCCCCATACACCGAGGCTGCCAATCCACCCGGGCCCCCGCCGACGATAATCAGATCGTAGAATGGATTGGTCGCTTTAGTTTGCAGACCGATTTTTTCGGCAATTTGCAAATTTTCCGGTTTGGGGGCCGACGACCCATCGGCAAAAACGACTAAAGGCAGGCAAGGAGTTTCGGCTTTAGTGTAGGCGAGTAATTGTTGCGCTTGGCGATCGCGTTCGATATCCAACCAGCGATAGGGAACTTGGTTGCGGGCTAAAAAATCTTTAATCCGGTGAGAGTCGGAAGACCAACGATCGCCGATGACGCGAATCCCCTGAAACTCAGCATGGAAGTTCGCTCGCCAGTCCGCCAGCAAATCGTCGAGAATGGGATAGAGTTTTTCTTGGGGCGGGTCCCACGGCTTGAGCAGATAATAGTCGAGGCGGGCGACGTTAATCGCGCGGATGGCAGCTTCGGTGTCGGCATAAGCCGTCAGCAAAACCCGCTTGGCTTCGGGAAATGTATCGGTAGCTCGTTCGAGAAACTCGACTCCCGACATTTGCGGCATTCGCTGATCGACCAGGAACAAGGCAACGGTATCGCCGCGCAGTTTCAACTGTTTGAGGGCTTCAAGAGCTGACTGTCCGGTGTCGGCGCGAATGATGCGAAACCGTTCGGCATATTGTCGGCGCAAGTCGCGGGCGATCGCCTGCAAGACTTCCGGATCGTCGTCCAGGGTGAGAATAACGGGCTTATTCACGGTCGGGATCTGTGATGGCTAGAGGATGGGATCGAAAAGGGGTCGCAGGGAACGAACTTCTTAAGAAGCTTTATTTTCAGACGCGCTCTCTCGGATAAAGCGCAAAAAAGCATAAGCTTTCGGGGCCCCAAACCGCAGAGATTCTCCCCGATACTCGATGATGTAATCTCCAACCACCTCCGGACAAGCCGTACAGGTAAAAACCTTTTCGCTGAGCACATCGACGCTCAGGCTGGCAATTTGGGTTTCGAGCCAGCGATCGAATTGGCTGAGGTCTAGGGAGTCTGGGCCAGATGGAGTCATTGTTTCGCTCGAAGAGAATAGCTAGATCGATCTAATACCAAAATGTACCAGATCGCGAAACGAAAAGAATGAAACAATTTTCATACAAAGTGGGGTTTGCCGTTGATTTTAGAACGCCGGGCTTTGCCCAGACCCCCCTCACTCGACCCCATCGACAACGATTATTCGCCCGTCGCTCCTCTCTCCCCAACTCCTTCCCGGCGATTGCGGGCAAACGTCGTTGTAGACACCATCGCCGCCACCAGTTGTTCGGGAACCACGGCAAATGGCAGCCGGTGAATATCCGACTTCGGCGCGCAAGCTACTTCAGCCGCCTGTTGCAATTGAGCCAGGGAAATGTCTCCGAGTCCCAAATCCCAGAGGGTTTTCGGCAAACCGATATCTTCGTAGAATTGCAGTAACTGCCGCCGAGCGCAAATGGCTAGTTGGCTGCCCTGACACAGTTCTTCGAGGCGCAACTGGACGAGAATACCGTAAGCCACTTTTTCCCCGTGCAGCGTGCCGCGATGGACGGGTAAGTGCGTTAAACCGTTATGGACGGCGTGAGCCGCAACGGTACGGCATCCGGCCCCACCGAGTCCGCCGATGACCCCAGCGAGTAATACCGTGGCATCCACCACTTCCTGCCAGATGGAGCTGCCGGGTTCGGCGAGAGCCGCCATTGATTTTTGCAGGAGCAAATCGCGCAGGACGCGGGCTTGTTGTACCGCTGCGACGATGGTCGTTTGTTCGAGATGACCGCTACTGACGGAAGCCTCGTACCACTTGGCTAGGGCATCACCAATCCCGGCGGCAAGGGTGCGTCGGGGAGCGGTTTGAATCCAATCGTAATCGAGGACGAGCAAATCCGGGCATCGCTCTAGGGGGACATCGTATAAAAACGCCCCCTCGGCGGAATAGACGTTAGAAAGCGCCGACCAAGCAGCGCAGGTGGCGGCTGAGGTGGGAATAGTGGCGATGGGCAACCCGCAGCGAGCGGCGACGAGTTTGGCCGCATCGAGGGCTTTTCCCCCGCCCACACCAATAATTGCATCGGCTCGATGCTCGGATGCGGTTCGTTCCATGACCGCCAAACCGGCTTCGTCGCAGTTGCTGCCGTAGGAGATGCGGGCGACTTGAAGTTTCTCGGCTTCGAGAATCGGTTGCAGGCGATCGCGCGCCATTTCGAGAGTGCGATCGCCGCCGACGATTAAAGGACGTTGACCCAAACGGGCAATTGACGAGGCTGCAACGGCGATCGCCTCACTCCCCCGAATGACTCGAGCGGGAGCAACAGCAAGGGGTTCCAAAATCGAAGTTGCGGGAGTCGAAAGTTCCGAGATAGATGTGCCAGACATAGAACGAGGGGAATGCAACTTGCAAATGACGAATCTAAAATGCCCGAACCGATGCGCCGATTGCTTTAACGATCGTTCGCGCGAAAGCCAGAATCGAATCTAATATATACCACTAACCCCAAGGGTTAGGCAAAACCGGATTTCTCGAAGGTCGATGGCGTTGCCGTCCCAGTGTGATGGCTACAACGGCTCCCAAGTCCAATTTCGTACGAACCATCGATCGTTTTGCCGCACGAGTTCGTAACGGACGAGCAAATTGCTATCGCCCCCACCCACGGCTTCTCCACCCTGGAGGATCGTTTCTGCTTCGCGCACCTGAGCTTCCACAGTCGCTCGGTCGGGTTCGGCTTCGTCGCGATTCACCGCAGCCACTTCGACACCGTGCTCGTACTCGACGGAGATCCCATCATTTTGGACGCTGGTCGCTCGTTGCTGCCATTCTTCGAGCGCCGGACTCACTAAAATCTCCGAGAGCTTTTCGATTTGGTGCTGCGATCCCATCGCCTCTTTTTTGATATCCAGCCAGGTTTCAATAATTTGTGTGGCGGCGGTCTCGTCGAGGGTTCCCGCTCGTTGGGGGGAGGCGGGGGCGGGTTGGGGAATTTCTAACGGAGGTTGATTGAGGCGGATCGCCAAACCGTCACCATCTAAACTCGGACCCGCCAGGGAGCGAGCCAAACCCACCAGTCCCCCGACAATCCAACTCGCTAAGAAGCCTACCAGTCCCAAAGCCAGTAATGCCAGAACGATGGTTAAAATCAGTCGATCGATCTTGACCGAACGGGGCTTGCGAACGGATTTGGGACGGGGGGCGCGACCCGCCGTGGTGCGATCGTCTTGCGCGCTCTCAAAAGGATTATTCTCTTCGAGGGGCAGTTGGGGGAACGACGGGCGAGTGCGGGTGGCTGCGGGCACGTTGCGGCTCCAAGTTCCATCGGGTCCTCCCAGAGTGGAATCGCCATCGAGGGCAACCGTTGGAGTCCGAACGACCGGAGCGGGAGTGGCGGGAACTTGAGGCTGGGCGAGGGGGCGTTCCGAAAGCGCCGTCGTGGTTCCGGTCACCACCCATCGATCGGACATTTGGGCTTCCGATGGCAGGGCTTCTAGGTGAGCCTGCACCTGTTCGTCGGCAAAATATTCCTTCAACGAGGCTTTGCGATCGACCAAATCTCGAAAATGCGGGAATACCTCATCTTGCAACCAGCGCTCTCCATACAAACACAATCCCGGCAACAAATCCGTTGAATTGCGAGAATTCTCTCGAATAAAGGCGAGGGCTTCTTCCTCTTGGGAAAGTTCTAGGGCGTGGCTGGCGGTTTCTGTCTGTCCCAAAAGCAAGGCGCAAATCGAGCGTTCCAAATGTACGTCCTGTCGTCGTCCCAACTGGACTAACATCAACTGGGCGCGATGGATGAGGGCGGGTTTTCGATCGGCAAAGCCGCGAGCGATCAGGGCATAGACGGCCAGATAGGTCGCCACCGCAGACGGGCGGCGAGCTTCCCGCTCGAAGAGCAGCTGCTGTTCGGCCGCAGTGGTGTGGGGGCGTAACTGTTGGATGAACCGCAAGAAATCATCCACGTTCAAACCCGAGCGATCGTCCCCGGTTCCGTCGATACCCCCCCGTTCGGAGAGCATATCTCGCAGCAGTTGCAATCCTCGCTGGCGGCTGACACTCTGCTCTTCGGGAAGGGCGAGTAGCTCGAGAATGCGGTAGGGACGAAGTTTGTTCAAATCGGCTTGCATGTCACCCCGTATGTTCGGAAATAAGCTTTCGCGCAGTAAAAGAGCTTGACCGGCTTCTAGAGAAGAAGCGGCATTTTCGTATTGGTTCTGCTGCCATTGCTCTCGACCCAACTCCAAGTAGGCGCTAGCCGCCGTCAGGACGATATCCGAGCGTACCACTTCCGCCGTACCGGGACGTTCCTCCCCGTTAGCGCCCCGATCTGCCGGGGGGTTGCCCAACAGGGGACGAGCCAGCTTCAATACAAGTTCGTATTCTCCAAGTTCTTGTAACAACAGTAAAGCCCCAATGGCTCGATCGTCTTCGATTTCGAGACTGGGGGGTTGGGGTTCGCTTGCCGCCGAGCTGGGACTCGCCCCATTTTCCCGGTGTTGACCGAGTGCCCCTAACGGCTCGAGTTCGTAGGTTTTGGCCAGGAAGTTCGCATCGTAGCGGGTGCGCTGCTGGGGATCGCACAGCACTTCGTAGGCTTCGTCGATGAGCTGTTTGCGTTTCTCGATCGCCTCTTGGGAGTATTCCCGACGGGGCATCTGCCGAATCCGATCGCGGTGTGCCTCCTGCAATCGTTCGGTCGTCGCCTGAATGGGTACGCCTAAAATACGGTAGTAATCGAGTGGAATTAGCACTAGCCCGCTCCCGATCGCTAGTCAAGTCCCGATCTAGTGTATCGCACCTGGGGCGACTCAAAACTGACTGAGGTGGAGACGCGGTGATATGGAGACGCGGTGATATGGAGACGCGGTGATATGGAGACGCGGTGATATGGAGACGCGAGGACGCGGGGACGCGGGGACGCGGGGACGCGGAGAAAGGGGGACAAGGAGACAAGAGAGAATTTTGCATTTTTAATTTTTAATGCGCGCATTCACTCTCCCTCATCTTCCTCATCTCCCTCATCTCCCTCATCTCCCTCATCTCCCTCATCTCCCTCATCTCCCTCATCTCCCTCATCTCCCTCACC